>CAZMDV010000066.1:0-10991 GCA_964564875.1 uncultured Salinivenus sp. | reverse complement strand
GTGATCGGATAAACGTTGAGGCGTCCCGCCGGCGCCTGTACACACGTCTTTTCAGTCCTCAGGGGAGTCTTCCACGGACGAGCGGTCGGAGGGGAGCGACGACACGTGTGTGTCGATCCATTCCCGCGCCCGGCGCCGGGCCGTTTCGGCATCGGTGTCCCCGAGGCATTCACGGGCAAGGACTTTGGCGTCCTCGTACCCGATCGCCCGGACGACCCGCTGCACTGTGGGTAGGGACTGCGGCGCGACGCTCAGGGTGTCCACGCCCAACCCGAGGAGGACCGGGACGCCCTGTACGTCACTGGCAATCTCGCCGCACACCTCTACGGGGCATTCCGCCATCCGCCCAGCCTCGACGACGCGCAAAATGAGGCTGAGGACTGCCGGGTGGAGGGCGTCGTGCCGGGCCGCGACCCGATCGTTGCCCCGGTCCACGGCCAGCACGTACTGCGTGAGGTCGTTCGTGCCGATCGAGAAGAAGTCCACGGGCTCGGCGAAGGCGTGTGCCTGCAGGGCAGCGGCCGGGATTTCAACCATGATGCCAAGCGGGAGGTCCGGGTTGTGGGGCACGCCCTCTTTTGAGAGGCGATCGGCTTCCTCGTCCAGGAGCGCCCGGACGCGACGCACCTCGTCCAGGTCGGTTACCATGGGCAGCAGCATACGAAGCGGACCGTGCCGGTTGGCCCGCAGGAGCGCCCGCAGCTGGGGCCGAAGCAGCTCGTCGGGGCGGTCGAGCAGCGTCCGGATGCCCCGCCATCCCAACCCCGGATTGTCCTCGGGCGGGCCCGTGTGCAACCGAGGAATCCGCTCTTCCCCCCCAAGATCCAACAGGCGGATCGTGGCCCCCGACGCGCCCGCGGCATCGATGACCCGCCGGTACACTTCTACCTGATGATCCTCCGCGAGCGTACCGCTCTCGTCGGTCAGAAAGAACAGCTCCGTGCGGAGGAGCCCAATGCCGTCAGCCCCATAGGGATCGAGGAGGGCGAGCTCCGCGTCCAGTCCGACGTTGGCCCGGAGCGTGATGGCCCGGCCGTCGGTCGTGGCCGTGGGCTGGTCGGCCCGCTGCGCGTCCGTCTGGGTCCGCGCCTCGCGCTCGGCCTGTCGATCTTGATACTGCTCCACCGTAGAGTCGTGGGGATGCACAAACAGGCGCCCCGCGTCCCCGTCGAGAACGACCCGATCCCCCGAGGAGACCACCTCCAGGACCCCGTGGGCGCCGACGACGAGGGGCAGATCCAGCGCCTTGGCGATGATGGACACGTGCGAGGTCGCTCCCCCCTCGGCGGTCACACACCCCAGCAGGGGGTATTGACTAAAGCGAAGAAGGTCCGTCGCGGTCAGGTCCTGCGCCACCAAAACGGAGTGGGCCTCCATCTGGGCCGCCACCTCGCCCCGCCGCAGCGCCCGGAGGAGCCGTTTCTCCAGGTCCACGAGGTCGGCGGTCCGGTCGCGCAGGTACTCGTCGTCACTCGCTCCGAGTTGCTCCTGATGGGTCTTCAGGACCGCTTTCACCGCCGCCCCCGCCGATTCGTTGTGCTCCCGAATGCGCCGACGAACCGGCTGGAGAAGCGCCTCGTCGCGGAGCATGAGAGCCTGGGCCTCGATGATGGCGTCGGTGTCGGCCTCCACGGCGTCAGGGACCAGGGCCTGGCTCGTTTTGAGCTCCTGCTCGGCCCGCTGGACGGCGTTGGCCAGGCGTTCCATCTCGGCCTCCACCGCATCCGCGTCGATGGTGGCCCGCTGCACGTCGGGGGCCGAGGCGTCGTAGGAGTACGCCGTCCCGATCGCGATGCCCGGCGCCGCGCCGGTGCCCTCGACGACACGCTCGTCGGCGGACGACCCTGCCTGGTCAGACCCGGGGGCCGGGGACGCATTCTCCATGGAGAGCCGTGTGGTTGTTTGTAGAGTGGGACGGTAACCCCGACGTTGAATCGTGAGGCGCGGGGAGGGAGGTGCGGTTCAGAATTTCCGTGGGCTCCTCTATCACGCACCACGAATCCCGCACCAAGCCCCGCCTCACATCTCCTCCCCGAATCCGTCCTCGAAGAGCTCAGTGAGGGCGTCCGCCGCCTCGTCCTCGTCCGCCCCCTCCACCACGAGGGTGAGGGTCGCACCCTGCTCGGCGGCCAGGGTCATCACCCCAATGACGCTCTTGCCGTTGATTTCGTAGTTGTCGCGCCGAAGGTAGATTTCGGAGTCGAACTGGGACGCCGTCTTCACGATCTTGGAGGCCGGCCGGGTGTGGAGTCCGGCGCGGTTGCGAACGGTCACTTCGCGCTCGATCATGCGGGTTCGAGGACCGAGTGAGGAGCGTAGCGGCGCCGGCCCTTCAGCGAACTGTTCCCGACCCGCACCCCGGTCAGGCAGCCCCCCGTGGGCGGGGGCGAGACGCAGGGAGTCAGTAGTCGCGGGCCTTCAGGTGGTCGAGCAGCCAGTGCAGCGTCTCGGTCGCCGCCGTGTCGGGAAGAACGGCGAGGTGATCGTGGGCCTGTTCGGTGTAGGCCCGGACGGACTCGCGCGCCTCCTCGAACACCCCGAGGCTCGCCATCCGGTCGCGGGCTTCCGAGATGTCCTCGGGGGGGAGCCCCACGTCGGTCACCAGACGGGCGAACCAGTCGTGCTCGGCCCCCTCGGCCCGTTCCAGCGCCCGCAGCGTCAGAAACGTCTTTTTCCCCTGCACGAGGTCGCCCCCCACCGCCTGCCCCCATTCCTCGTCACTCGCGGTAAGGTCGAGCAGGTCGTCCTGGACCTGGAAGGCCCGTCCCACCAGCCGTCCGGCCGTGGAGAGGCGGTCCTGGTCGGTCGCGGCGGCCCCGCCAATGACCCCTCCCAGTTCGAAGGCGGCGGCGAGGAGCGCCCCGGTCTTGCGATCAATCATGTCCAGATAAGCCTCCACCGACACCGCCTCTTCGCTCTCAAACGAGGCGTCGAGGGCCTGTCCCGTGCAGAGTTTCTCGACCATCGGATGGTACACCGAGTACAAGGCCTCTACGTCCGTGCCCTCCACTTGTCCGAGAAGATCGTAGGAGAGACTCATCATCAGGTCCCCAGCCAGAATGGCGGTGTCCGGATCCCACTTTACATGAACCGTCGGGGCCCCGCGGCGCTCGTCGTCCCCGTCCATGAGATCATCGTGGACGAGGGTAAAGTTGTGAAACAACTCGACCGCGAGGGCCGCCGGGAGCGCCCGGCCCACACGCGTCCCATACGACTCCGCGACCAGCAGAAGCAGGACGGGCCGAATCCGCTTTCCGCCGGCCCGCAGTACGTGCTCTACCGCATCGTAGAGGGCGGTGGGCGTCGGCCCCTCCACCAGGGACGGCAGGGCGTCATCAATGCGCGTTCGCAGCGCCGCCACGCGATCCGCGTGCGACGCGCGTTTCGTGGGAGGATTCATCGGCGAACCGTTGTTAAACCACGTTCGTCAGGGCAGATGCTCCGCAAGCACAGCGACTACGCGGGCCGCTCGTCCGCTTCAAGCCGCTGCAGAATGCGCCGGAACACCTCCTCGATGTCGCCCACGCCGTCGACGGAGACAAGCACGCCCCGCTCCTTGAAGTACGACACGAGCGGCGCTGTTTCCTCGCGGTACACGCCGAGCCGGTTCCGCACCGTCTCCGGCTCGTCGTCGGAGCGCTGGACGATGAGGTCGGGGTCCACGTCGTCGGGGGGCGGATCGTGGTCCAGATGATAGGTCTCGCCCGTCTCCGCGTGGACGCGCCGGCGGGTGAGCCGGCGAACCAGAACGTCGTCGGGGACCTCCAGGCGAACGACGGCGTCGAGGGGCGCCTCGTGCTCCTCCAAAAATTCGGTGAGCCACTCGGCCTGCTGGCGGGTGCGCGGATAGCCGTCGAGGAGAAAATCATCGTAGTCTTCGTCGGCAATCGCCTGCTCGGCGAGCTTGCGGACCACCTTGTCTGGGACCAGCTCGCCCGCTTCGATGTAGGATTTCGCTTTTTGGCCGAGGGGTGTTCCCTCATCCATTGCTTCCCGGAGAATGTCTCCCGTGGAGATCTGGGTGATCCCCCGGCGATCTTCGAGAAGACGAGCCTGTGTGCCTTTTCCGGCCCCTGGAGGGCCGAAGATAATCAGTCGCATCGGTGTGGCTTGGTCGTAGGAAAGAATATTGGTCGTAAGAAAGAACATTTGTACGGGGGGCCGAGGCCCTTACCCAAGATCGTCCATCGGCTCATTCACGTCCATGTTGTCAAGGAGGGAGAGGACCATGTCCCGAAATACCTCTCGGGCGAGGATGCGGACGACAAAGCCGAGACTTTTGCCCAGGACCCCTCCCCCAGAGCTCGCCTCCTCGCCCCCCGTGTCCCCGTCCCGATACACCACGAGCGGGGCGCGGCCCCGGAGCGCTTTTTCGAGGGCCTCGCCCGGCGTGTCGCCCTCGGCCATCGCCTCGTCGACCTCCGCGCGCAGGGCGTCGACGTACTGCTCCAGCAGCTCCGCGTGCTCCGACTGCCGCGATCCACGTCCTCCGAAGAGGGCGCCCACCGCCAGGCCAGCCGCCAGCATGCCGCCGACGCTCTTCAGGGGGTTCTGCGCCACCCAGTCCTGAATCGAGGTCCCGGTGGTGGACACCTCCTCCTGCAGCGACGCGAAGCGATCGGACATGGCCTCCGCGGTTTCCCGCAGGCGGGCTTCGACGTCCGCTCTGGTCGATTCCGAGCCGGTCGATTCCGAGTCCATGGGAACAGAACGTTGAGTCGTGGAGAAGATCAGCCGAAAGGATTCCCTGCGCTTCCCGCCGTCTGGTCGCTAGGGCTGCGACGCGCCGGGCGACTCCGTCCCCGGTTCATCCTCGTCCACCGCGGCCGAGGCGGGGCGAGGCGGGCGCTCGTCGTCACCGCCCGGCGCCCGATCGCCACGCAGAATGCGGAACAGATCCGACGGAGCCACCAGGGCCGGTTGCGTGAGGCGGAGGACCCCCACCACCAGGAAGAGGGCCACCGACACCGCGAGGAAGCCCCAGAACGGATGCCCGAGTAGCCACCCCACGCCCAGGGCGATGGTTGTGAGGGTAAAGAAGGCGGCGAAGAAGCCGAAGATCGCGAGCGTAAGCCCGAGGGCAATATCGTTCTTCGTCTCGTCAAGCCGCTCTTCGACCTCCAAAATCGCCAGATCGATGCGGAGATCAATCCATTCCCGAAGGTCCTCGAACAGCCCCTGCGTGTGGGCCGCAATCCGGCTTACTTTGCCTCCCTGCGGGGCGTCCTTCAGGGTGGATTCGCCGCTCGGGGCCGACGATCGATCGTCGAGGGACTCCATGGCCACTGAGAGACGTCGAGTTCGAAAGAACCGGGCGAGTAAGATACCACACAGGGCGGAGGACGCAAGTGAATTCACCGTACAACCCCGGCACTCGTTCCACCCTGAACTCCCCTGGATGATCTTCGTTTCTAGGCACAAACCGTCCCCCCATCCCCCCCCGACCACGAGACTGGAGAGACGTTCATGGCCACGACCCAGGCGGAGTCGACCCCGAACCCGCACAGCCTCAAGTTCACGACGGACGACGGCCCTTTCCTCGACAACGGGATGGCGGCGTACTCCTCGGAAGAAGAAGCCCAAGACGATCCGCTCGCCCATCGCCTCTTTTCGGTGTCCGGCGTCGTGGACGTTTTCATCACGCCCCAGTTCGTGACCGTGTCGAAGGCGTCGGACGTCGACTGGAGCGCCGTTAAGCCCGACGTGGAGGCCATCCTGGCCGAGCACCTGGAAGCGCGGTAACTCAACGGCCCTCCAGTTCCCGCATAAACCTCGCAATCGCCGCGCCCTCGTCGTCATCGAGGGGCGGGGTGTGCACCCCGCCCGGGGTCCGGAGGGGCCATGACGCGGGCAGCTGGTCGTGAAGCCCCTCCCGGGCGACGACCGCGTACAGGGCCTCGCCCTGATCCTGAATCCAGGCGTCCACCTCGTCGAGATCATCGTACTCCGACCACCGAATGTGGCCGTTGGGACTGGGAATCTCCGGGTTGCCGCGACTCACGAGAAATTCCAGGCCCTCCGCGTAGGCGCGCGGCTGGTCCTGGGCCTCCAGAAACGCCTTCTGCATCTGGAGGGCCCCGGGCGTGTCGGGGTGGACCGGAAACACCCCGCGGAATCGGGCCATCGACTCCAGGTACGGGTCCGGGGAGAGGTCCGTCGGGGCCCACAGGAGCGCCAGCCGCCGGTGGCCCCCGCCCTCGTACAGCAACAGATCCTCCGCCAGCCGGTCCCGCACGTCATCGCCCTCGTGGCCATCGAGCACGGCGATGGCGGTGAGCGGGGGCCGGAGGAGCCGACGCTCCTCGGGAATGTCGTGGTCGTCGCATCGCTCGCGGAGCGCATCGACGCCCCCCCGGTCGGGCTGAGCCATGAGTGCCGCGGCGCGGTCGAGGAGCGCCTCCTCCGCCACGAATTCCGCGTCCACCTCGGGGCAGCGGTCCGTCACGGCGCGGGCCAAGACTGGAAGCACGGCCGGGGACGCCTCCGAGGTGTGTCCGATATACGCGTGACCGCTGGCCCACACGGCCACCGCATCTCGCAGCCCCGCCAGTGGATCCGAAGCCCCGTGGAACACCCCTATCGGGATCTGCTCGTCGGCCTGCCGGTCGCCGATCCAGCCCGTCAGGGCCTCAAGGGTGAGGCGCTGCATCCATCGGTTGAGGGCATAATCGAGGGCCTCCTGGGTCCAGCGATTGGGCGCCTCGACGGTCGCGGACACCGCCTCTGCCCGCGGGGGATGGTCCGGCTCCCGCCAGTCCGTAGCCACGTCGACGAGGGCCTTAAGGTGTGGAGAATCGGCGTTCACGTTTGTCTTGCAATAACAGAAACAACTTGTGCAGTCCGCCGCGCGGCGCCCCTCCGGCCGGGACAGGCGCCGCGCGCAACCGCCCCTCAAGCGCACACTTCAAGCAGGTTGTTCCCACCACCCCCTCCCCACGTCTACACGTCCAAGCGTCCGCCCCTCCAAACGTCCACGCGTCCAGAGGTCGATCCCTCCCCTCCCTGCCCGAATCACCGGCGCGCCCCTTCCGTACGAGCCCGCGGAATTCATCTGTCCTCCCCCTGAGCCCCGCCTGCCCATGCGCCAGTTCGACGTTCCGACCTTTTACGAGAGCCCCATTATCTCGACGGTCCAGGATGCCCGCAAGGCCCAGGATCCCCGCAAGAAAGACCTCTCGCCCTCGGTGATCGACTTTGGGCCGGTGCGCTTCAAAATTGCGCGTCACTTTGGCTTTTGTTTTGGCGTCGAGCAGGCCATCGAGATCGCTTACGATGCCCTGGAGGAGAACCCGGATAAGCGGATCTTCCTCCTCTCAGAGATGGTCCACAACCCACACGTGAACGAGGACCTGCGCGACCAGGGCATCCAGTTCCTGCGCACTACGAAGGGCGAGCAGCTCATTCCCTTCCAGGAGCTCGAGCCCGACGACGTGGTCATCATTCCGGCCTTCGGCACCACGCTGGAGGTAGAACAGGCGCTCGAAGAGCAGGACGTGGATACCGAGGCGTATGACACGACCTGCCCGTTCGTGGAGAAGGTGTGGCGCAAGAGCTCCCAGATCGGAGACGACGACTATTCGATCGTCGTGCATGGCAAGCGCTACCACGAGGAGACGCGCGCCACGTTCTCGCACGCCAAGGAGGAGGGGCCGGTTGTCGTCGTGCGCGACATGGAGGAGGCCCAGAAGCTAGCCGCTGTGATCCGCGGGGAGAAGGACGCCGAGTTCTTCTACGACTACTTCGACGACAAATACTCGGAGGGCTTCGATCCAGCGACGGACCTGCGCCGCCTAGGGGTGGTGAACCAGACGACCATGCTGGCCGAGGAGACCGCCGCCATCGCCGACCTGATGCGCGAGGCCCTCATCGACCGCTACGGCCAGGCCGACGTGCAGGAGCACTTCGCCGACACGAGCGACACCCTCTGCTACGCCACCAACGAGAACCAAAACGCCACGAGGGCCCTCATCGAAGACGGGGCCGATGTCGGCATCATCGTGGGCGGCTACAACTCGTCGAACACCGGCCACCTGGTGGAGCTGTGCGAGGAGCACATGCCCACCTACTTCGTCCGCGACGCCAGCCACTTCGACGCTCCATCGGAGATTCACCATTTCGATGTGCACGATCAGGAGGAGGTGAGGACCGAGGACTGGTTCCCAGCCGCCGACACTCCGGTCGACGTGCTGCTCACCTCTGGGGCCTCCTGCCCCGACGCCCTGCTCGACGAGGTCATCCGCAAGATCGTCAGCTGGTACCCGGACGCCCGCCCCGTGGAAGAGGCCATCGCCCCCTTTGAGGAGGAGTTGGGCGACGAAGACTAAGGAACGATCTCAAAACACCTCTGGGGCTCGGAGCGGCTGCTTCCCCTCGCGGCGTTCCGCTGCTGCTGTATCGCGGAGGACACAGCTGCTTCGCATGCCGTGCGAGGCGAAAATTCGCTCGCTCTCGCTTTCCCCTTGGGTTCTGAGATGGTTCCTAGCCCTCCCTGCCGACCGCCGTCGTCGCTTCCCCCTCACGCCCCATTCCCGAACAATGCCCTGGTACGAAGAGTGGTTCTGGAGCGACGCCTACACGGTCGTCTACGACCACCGGGACGAAGAGGAGGCCGAACGCCTGGTGGACCTCATCGAACGTGAACTCGACCCGGTCCCACAGGCCCACATTCTGGACATCGGCTGTGGCCGGGGCCGGCACGCCCGCACCCTGGCCCGGCGCGGCTACCGCGTTACCGGCATTGACCTTTCCGAATACGCGATCGAGGAGGCCCGCGCGGAGGCGGCGGCCGAGGGCCTCGATGCGATCACCTCGTTCCAGGTCGGTGACATGCGCGAGCCTATCTGCGAGACGTGCGCCGACGGGATCGTCAACCTGTTTACGTCGTTTGGCTACTTCGAAGACGATGCCGAAAACCAGCAGGCCCTGGCCGC
Source organism: uncultured Salinivenus sp. (assembly GCA_964564875.1). Classification (GTDB taxonomy): domain Bacteria; phylum Bacteroidota; class Rhodothermia; order Rhodothermales; family Salinibacteraceae; genus Salinibacter. The sequence continues at coordinate 2,061 of CAZMDV010000066.1, read as the reverse complement.
CGTGGCTGCGGCCCTCCGCCCGGGCGGCTGGTTTCTGCAGGATTTCCTCAACGCCCCCCTGGTTGCCGACTCGCTCGGTTCCTCTACACGGGAGACGGAGGGCGGCCTCACCATTCACCAGCGCCGCTGGATCGAGGACGGCCGCGTGAACAAGAAAATCACGATCGAGCACGACGAGGGGACCGACACGTTTCACGAGAGCGTTCGTCTCTACACCCTCGACGACCTGAAAGAGATGTACGTTGCCGTGGGCCTGACCCTCGTCGAGCTGTTTGGCGACTACGACGGGGCCGACTATACGCCGGACAGCCCCCGCCTCCTCCTCCACGCCCGAAAACCGAGTCAGCAGGCTCCGTGAGCCTGCTCCGACCCCGCTGGAAACTCCGACCACTTAGACGTATCATCAGCCCGGGCGGATCTCGGATCCGCGTAGAGGAGTTGGGCATGGCTGTACGGAAGTGTAGAGGTATGGAAGCGGTACACGTCCACCCCGACGGCAGTCGGGACATGTTCTTTCACACTTCCCATTCCCTAACGAAGCACGTGGAGCTGGTGTGAACACCCGGTTCCGTTTCGTTCGACCGCACCCTGACACTCGCAACTCGACACGAACATGGATTCCGCCCTTTCCTACGCCGAACAACACTCGGACACCTTTGTCGGCGAGCTCGAAGAGCTTCTTCGCATTCCCTCGGTCAGCACCGATCCCGCATACGCCGACGACGTAAACCGTGCGGCCCGGTGGCTGGTCAACCACTTCGAGGAGATTGGTGTGCAGAAGAGTGACGTGATCATTACCGACGGCCATCCCATCGTGTACGCCGAGCATAAGACCGGCGACGACAAGCCGACGGTCGTCATCTACGGCCATTACGACGTGCAGCCCCCCGACCCGCTCGTTGAGTGGGACACAGAGCCGTTCGAACCCACCCACCGCAACGGCTCGATCTACGCCCGGGGCGCCTGCGACGACAAGGGACAGATGTTCATGCACCTTAAGGCCACCGAGTCGTATCTTCAGGGCGAAGGGGAGCCGCCCGTCAACCTCAAGTTCGTGATCGAGGGCGAGGAAGAAACGGGGTCGATGGCGATCGAATCGTACATTCAGGAGAACGGGGCCCGGCTCGACGGCGACGTCGTCCTTATCTCCGACACGGCCATGTTCTCGGAGGACACCCCCTCCATCACCTACGGCCTGCGGGGACTGGCCTACGCCGAGATCACCCTCCAGGGCCCCAACCGCGATCTCCACTCCGGCAACTACGGCGGGGCGGTGGACAACCCAGCCAACGCGCTGAGCCGCCTCCTCTCGGGGCTGCACGACGACGATCACCGGATCACCATCCCCGGCTTCTACGACGATGTGCGCGACCTGACCGAGGCGGAACGGGAGACCTATGCGGAGCTGCCCTTCGACGAGGCGTCGTGGATGGACGCCATCGGCATCGACGATGTGCGCACCGAAGGCGACTACACGATCCTCGAGTGCCTTACGGCCCGGCCCACGCTCGACGTGAACGGCCTCTGGGGCGGCTATACCGGCGAAGGCGCCAAGACGGTGCTTCCGTCGAAAGCGCACGCCAAGCTCTCGATGCGCCTTGTGCCCGAGCAAGAGGTTGAGGACATCTACGACAAGCTGGAGGCTCACCTCGAGGCCGAAGTCCCCGACACGATGGACTACTCGATGCGACGGCTGCACGGGGGCGATCCCGTCCTCGTCGACCCGTCGATCTCGCCTATGCAGTCGGCCAAGCACGCCATGGAGGAGGTGCGCGGCTCCGAGCCCGTGTTCGTGCGCAACGGAGGCACAATCCCGGTGGTGGCCGACTTCCAGCAGCACCTGGGCCTCGACAGCGTGCTCATGGGGTTCGGCCTCGACCGGGACGCCATCCACTCGCCCAACGAGTCCTTTGGCCTCGACCGCTTCCACCAGGGCATCCAGGCCATCATTCGCTTCCATGACCACTACGCGGAGATGGAGGCGTAGCGGCTCGGGGCGGGAACTTGCCCCTGCGAGGATGAATTGGGCTTCTCAGAGCCCCCTGCCCGCGTGGCGGAATT
>CAZMDV010000065.1:0-11051 GCA_964564875.1 uncultured Salinivenus sp. | reverse complement strand
CCGCCGCGTAGCCCCGCAGGATGTGGAAGCAGGGTTGAACACGCTCGACGCGGCGCCGGCCGTCCAGAACGTGCGGCTGGGCGTGTCGGAGGCCGAGTACACCGACGCCATCCGGGCCGTCCGGCGCCACATCGGCAAGGGCAACGTCTACCAGATCAATTACACCGCGCCGCTCCGCTTTCGGGTCGAAGGCGACCCGCGAGGGCTCTACCGACGCCTCCGAGCCCGCCAGCGCGTTCCCTACGCCGCCTACCTGAACCTCGGCACCCAGCAAATCCTCTCCTTGTCGCCGGAGCTGTTCATCCGCCGCACGGGCGACCGGGTTCACACGCGGCCCATGAAAGGGACCATCCGGCGGGGCCGGACGCTGGACGAGGATCGAGCCTTGCAAGAGAAGCTGGCGTCCGACCCCAAGAACCGGGCGGAGAACCTGATGATCGTCGACCTCCTCCGCAACGACCTGTCGGTCTGCTGCCGGCCCGGGTCCGTGACGGTGCCGTCGCTCTACGAGACGGAACCGTACCAGACCGTCACCCAGATGACTTCGACCGTCGAGGGCCGTCTCCGGGACGACGCTGGGCTTGCCGATCTCCTCCGCGCCCTCTTCCCCTGCGGCTCGGTGACGGGCGCTCCCAAGCGTCGCGCCATGCGGATCATTCGGGACCTAGAGACGGCACCGCGGGGCGTCTACTGCGGGGCCATCGGCATGGCTGGCCCCGACGACACGGCGGTCTTCAACGTAGCCATCCGTACCGCCCTGCTTGAGGGGGGCGAAGGCACCATGGGCCTCGGGAGCGGCATCGTATGGGACTCTGAACCCGCCGCCGAGTACGAGGAGTGTGCCCTGAAGGGCGAGTTCTTGACGCAAGGCGAAGCGATTCCGTCCCGGCATGGGGGCAATCCCGACGACGGCCTGCGGGTCATCGAGACAATGCGCTACGACGGGGTGCGCATCCCGCTCCTCGACCGCCACGTGGACCGCCTCGCGCGGTCGGCGGCCTACTTCTCGTTCCCGTTCGACGAGGCTCGGTTTCGACGTCGCGTCGAGGCGGCCGTGTTCGGCCGAGACGGGGACGCTACTCTCAAGGTGCGGGCGACCCTGGACCGCCGGGGACGGATTGGAGTCACAACGACGCCGGTGGGGGACGGGATGGACGAGCCCTGGCACCTCACGATTGCCGACGAGCAGGCCGACCGTACCGATCCGTTCTTCTACCACAAGACGACACGGCGAGGTGCCTACAGGCGGGCCCTGAAGGCGGCCCGCAGCGACGGATACGACGAAGCCCTTCTCCTGAACCGGGACGGCGAGGTGACGGAGGGCACCTACAGCAATCTCTTCGTCCGCCACGGCGACGAGCTTTGGACCCCACCGGTCGAGTGTGGGCTACTGGCCGGGGTGTACCGGGAGTACGTGCTGGAGGCGCGACCGAAGGCCACAGAGCGAGTGCTCACCCTCGACGACCTGAAAGCCGCAGACGCACTCTACTGCTGCAACGCGGTGCGCGGCTGGTGCGAGGCGGAGCTTGTCGAGGCGCCCGTGGCGCTGTCGGAAAGTTGAAATTGGCGCCCCAGATCCCTAACGTACCCTACCCATTTCGGGGCGCAGCCCACGGTGCAGGACGAGTGTTAGAAGCCCTTCCGCCGGACGACAGAGGAGCACGATACGGCTCCCCGAAATCCACGTAATTCGTATCCACTCCGAAGCCAACCCGTCTGTCATGGCAGACCAAGACTCCACGATCGAAGCGCGACTGTCTGAGCAGGACTATTTTCGGCCGCCCCCGGCCTTCGTGGGACAGTCCAATGTCTCGGATCCGGCGGTGTACGACCGGTTCGACGACTTCCCGGACGGCTTCGAAGAGTACGCCGAGCTTCTCGACTGGAGCGAGCACTGGGACGAAACCTTCGACGGGTCGAACCCGCCCTTCTTCGAGTGGTTCGTAGGCGGAGAGCTCAACGCTTGTGCCAACTGCGTAGATCGCCACCTGAATGAGCGCCCCAACCAGGCCGCGCTGGTCTGGGAGGGGGAGGACGGGACGAAGCGAGCGCTCACGTATCAGGACCTCTACCGAGAAGTTAACAAGATGGCCGCGTCGCTCCGGGACGTGGGCGTCCGGGAGGACGACGTGGTCACGCTGCACCTGCCGATGGTGCCGGCCCTGCCCATCACGATGCTCGCCTGTGCCCGCATCGGCGCGCCGCACTCCGTGGTCTTCGGGGGGTTCTCGGCCAGTGCGCTTGCCCAGCGGGCCGACGACGCCGACTCGGACGTGATCGTGACGATCGACGGATACTACCGACGGGGCGACTTCCTCCACCACAAAGAGAAGGCCAATACGGCGGTCGAGGAGGCCGACACCGACATCGACACCGTCCTCGTCTGGGAACGCCACGAGGGGAAGCTGCATCCCGACGCCGACATCGAAGAGGGCCGCGACGTGCTCGTCTCTGAGCTCCTAGCGGACAATAAGCGTGCCCGGGTCGAGCCCGTCTCGCGGGACGCCGAGGACATTCTGTTTCTCATGTACACCTCCGGCACCACGGGTCGGCCCAAAGGCGCCCAGCACCGAACGGGCGGGTACCTGAGCTACGTTGCAGGCACCTCCAAGTACGTGCTCGACATCAAGCCCGAGGACACCTACTGGTGCGCCGCCGACATTGGATGGATCACCGGGCACTCCTACATCGTCTACGGTCCGCTCGCGCTGGGAACGACGAGCGTGATGCGAGAGGGGGCGCCCGATTATCCGCACAAGGGCGTCACCTGGGAGATTGCCGAGCGGCATGACGTTGACATCTTCCACACCTCGCCCACCGCGGTGCGGATGTACATGAAGTGGGGCGAGGAGTACCCCCAGGCGTACGACTTTGACTTCCGCCACATGACGACGGTCGGGGAGCCGATCCAGCCCGAGGCGTGGCTCTGGTACTATAAGCACATCGGGGGCGAGGACGCCGTCATCGTCGACACATGGTGGCAGACCGAAACGGGCGGCCACCTTATCACCAACCTGCCTGCCATCCAAGACATGAAGCCCGGCTCCGCAGGCAAGGCCTGCCCCGGAATCCAGCCGGCCATCTACGACGACAACGGCACTCCCTTGGAGCCGGCCAGCGGACGAGCCGGCAACCTGGTGATCGAGCGGCCGTGGCCCGGCATGCTCCAAACTGTCTACGGCGACGACCAGCGGTTCATCAACGAGTACTGGCGCCGCTTCTCGGACGTCAACTCCGACGACTGGCACGACTGGGTCTACGAGGCCGGCGACGGGGCCGTTTACGAGGAGGACGGTTACTTCCGCGTCCTTGGGCGGCTCGACGACGTGATGAACGTGGCGGGCCACCGCCTCGGGACCATGGAGCTCGAATCGGCGGTCGCGCAGGTGAGCGAAGTCGCCGAGGCCGCGGTCGCGGCGCGAGAAGACGCCGAGAAGGGCAATGTCCCTGACGTGTACGTCACGCCCCGAGAAGGCGTCGAGCCGTCCGACGAGGTTCGCCAGAACATCGTCGACGCCGTCGAAAAGGAGATTGGTCCCTTTGCCCGTCCGGCGAACGTAATCTTCGTGGGGGACTTGCCGAAGACGCGCTCGGGCAAGATCATGCGGCGCCTCCTCGAAAACATCTCGAACGAGGAGAGCCTGGGTGACACCACCACGCTCCGGGACCCCAGCGTGCCCGAGCGTATCCGGGATCGGGTGCAGGAAGCGTAGGCGTGGAGGGGCGTGTGCTCGACGGAACGGAAAGCGGGGCAACGTCACGCCTCCCCTTTCGGCGAGCCGTTGGTCAGGGCTCGGCGGGCACGAGGCGCGTCGTCAAGGTGATCGGGGCTTCGGATACGGACGTGGGGGGCGGGGGCTCGCGAGGAAGGAGGGAGCGTGCGAAGAAGGCCGACGGATCGAACCGCAGCCGGCGCACGGTGAGGCCGGACTCATCGTCTCCCACCCATCCTTCCCACCGCCTGGGCGCTGGGCCGATCGATAGCGGATCCACCAGGGTTGGCCCGCCGGCGAGGGTGGACGCATGCCCTCGGCCCGGCCGGTCGAGGGGGGCAAACTGGGTCGTGCTCATCGGAGAAAGATCCGCCACGATGAGGCTGTCGGCCGACCACACGGGGAAATAGTGCTGGCTCTGGGCCACCCGCTCCCAGCGCCACTGTCGCACGTCGGTGCCGTATCGATCCGCGAGCAAATTGACGGCCCGGCGAAACGCCTGGCGGCGACGCGAAGGGGAAAGAACGGTGGAGTCGGCGGCGGACGGCATCCGTCCCATCTCGGCTTGACAGGCCTGCATCCACCGTTCGAACACCACCGCACCGATGCTGGCGGGCTCGTAGACAAAATCCCAGTTGCGGAGGTAGGAGAGGGCGTCGTCGTAGACGGGATCGCTGCCGTCGAGCGGGGCGAGGGCTGGGAGCAGGCGGGGTAGGAGGGTGGCCGCCCAGGTGCTCGAGTCATTCGCGCTCCACAGGCTCGGATTGAGCGAAGCCGGGGCCCGCCGGGCCCGTAGTCCGTCGGCCTGATGCTGCGCCCAGGACGACCGGCCCACCAGGACCATTCCTGGTCCGCGCTCCACGACCGGCGGCTGGCCGCGCACGGCCCACTCGCCGGTCGAGTCCATCGTAAGGCCGGAGCCACTAAACAGACGAAAGGCCGACGCAACGGAATCGAGCGGCAGTGGGTCTGCCCAGAGCCCTGCGTGCGCGAGCCATTGGGGGACATCGGTGCGTGCCCGAAGACCAGGCCACTTCAGGACCCAGGCCGAGTCGGGCGGCGCCGTGCCCACCTGCAGGTCCTCCCCGTGCCGCCGAATCGTTACCAAACGCTCGTCTCTCCCATCCGGCGCGATGCGCTCGTGGCGAGTTTGAAGTCGTGACGAGTCCGGGGCGATCTGAGTGAGACGGGCCTGGGTGCCGAGCAGGTAGCTCCAGCTCCGTGATCCCGTGGTGCCAGTCGGGAACAGGGGGACGCCCGGCAGCGAGGCCGCCACGACGGGCGGTGCGGACGGCCGCTGGAGCACGACCTCTTGCACAAGGGGCTCCGCAGAGGCCCCGAGGACGTGGCGGGCGAACAGGGCAGTGCGGGCGGTATCCGTGCGGGCCCGCGCCGCCCAGGACACGCTGCGGTTTCGCCCGTGCAGGTGGAGCCAGCGTCGTAGACGGCGGTCTGTCCGCCGGAAATTGGAGAGCCCGGTGCGGTCGTGGCCAAAAAGGGTGGAGACGTCGGTGCCCGTCCACGCCAGGAGGCGCTCGATGGCCAGGGGGTGCCAGGGCTGCCAGCGCTGCGGTGCGAGATTGAGGGAGAGGAACGGCGTCCGACGCTGGACCCGCTCTGACTGGAGGGCCGCGTTGAGGCCCCGGACGTAGGCCCGCAGGCGGTGCTGAGTTGAGGGGGAGAGCCGATCGTAGGCGCGGCGGGCGTGGTGGGCGAACCCAAGTCGGCGGGCGTGTCGGTCGAGAGGGACGAGTCCCTCGCCGAAGGGGACGGACAGGGTCCCGAGCGCCGTGCGGTGCCACACCACGAGGGTCCAGGGCCGCTTCATTCCGTGCACGTACCCCAGGGCCGTGAGCGCGCCGGGGCCGTGGCCGGCGTCGACGACGGCGGTGTGGTGGTCCGTCCACCCAATCGAGACGGTATCCTGGAGGCCAATGATCGACTGTTGGGGAGGCGGGGTGGTCGTCGGCCCGCTAAGCACCCACCACAGGAGCGTACCTCCTGCCAGGACCAGGCCGAGCGCGAGTCCTACGGAAACGCGTTTAGACACAAGAGAAGCCGAGACATCGAGAAGCGGAGCGGCCGAGCGAGGGCGGACCTACGGCGCCCCCTCGTCGAGCCAGTGCGTGAAGGCGTCCAGGGACTTGGCATTGAGGCACTGGTCGGACGTCAGCCAGCCCTTCCGGCCCACGGCCACCCCCCACTTCATGTTGTCGATCTCCTGAATGGCGTGGGCGTCCGGATTGATTGCGATGAGGACCCCTCGGTCCGTAGCGCGCCGCACCCAGCGCCAGTCGAGGTCGAGGCGATAGGGGTTGGCGTTGAGTTCGAGGGCCACGCCCTGCTCGGCACACGCGTCGATGACCCGGGCGTGATCGATCGGGTATCCCTCGCGCCGGAGGAGGAGGCGACCAGTGGGATGACCGAGGATGCGGGTGTGCGGGTGCTCGACGGCCCGAACGAGTCGCCGTGTGGCTTCCTCCTCTGTCATTGAGAATCCGGTGTGCACGCTCGCCACCACGAAGTCGAAGAGGTCGAGCACCGCTGTCTCGTAGTCCAGCGACCCGTCCCCGAGAATGTCGCTTTCGATCCCGTGGAAGACCCGGAACGGCGCGTCCGCTTCGTCGGCGAACGCCTCGTTGAGGCGATCCACCTCGGCCCGCTGCTCGCGCACCTCCTCCGGCGAGAGCCCGTCGGCGATGCGGAGCGACTGGCTGTGGTCGCAGATGCCGAAATAGGAAAAGCCTCGGTTCCGGGCGGCCTCGGACATTTCGCGGAGGGAATGGGTCCCGTCGCTGTACGTTGAATGGTTGTGGAGGCAGCCGTCGAGATCGCCGGGCGCCAGGAGGGAGGGGAGAGCATCCTCGGTGGCCGCGTCCACCTCCCCCTGGCCTTCGCGCAGCGCGGGGGGAACGTAGGACAGCCCTGCGCTGCGGTAGAGCGTCGCCTCGTCGGTGCAGTCGGGAGGCGGTCCCTCGACCTTCTCCACGGCTGAGCAGTGCTCAGGGGCACCAGTGGTTCGCCACCAGGCGGTCCCGAACCGATCGGGCGATGTGAGGTGCACCTGCAGGGGCACCCCTTCCTTGAGTCGGCCCGCCACCCCGGACTCGCCCAGTGAGGCGTCGTCGAGGCGCGACGTAACCCACCCGCGAACTGCTGCAGGCTGGGAGGTGGACGCCAGTACCTCGGCCTGCTCGACCGTTTCGTATCGCCGGCGAAGGGGACCGGTCCGCTCGGCGCGGGCCACCGCGTCGACGGCCCGCAGGTCCTGGAGGAACGGGCGGGCCGCCGCCCAGGCCTCAGCGAGGCGCCACTGGGCGTTGTAGCGGCGCAATTGACGCACGTTCTCCAAGATGTTCTGCTGTGTCTTGGCCCCGAACCCGTTGAGGATCGTGATCCGGTCCTCTTCGGCCGCCTGCTCCAGCTCGTCGAGCGACGTCACGTCGAGTTCGGTCCAGAGCCGACGGGTGCGCTTCGTCCCCAGTCCCTTCACCTGCATCACGTCCATCAAGCCGGGCGGGACAGCACTGAGCAACTCGTCTCGGAGATCGAAGGAGCCACCGTGGAGGATGTCGGCCACGTGGTCGGCCATCGCGTCACCGATGCCCTGCACGTCGACGAGTGTCTCCTCATCGAGCCGTTTCGCCACGGCGTCGTCGAGCCCACTGAGGGAGCGAGCCGCCCGCGAAAAGGCGCGGGCCCGGTGCGGGTTGCCTCCCGTCAGCTCCAGCAGGTCGGCCGTTTCCTGAAGAACGTCTGCGATCTCGTCATTGCTCATCGGTGGGAACCTCGGAGAGAGCGAGGACGACGAAGGGTTGGGGACTCAAACTGCTCTCCGCAACACATCAGCCCCCAAATTGATTCCGGGAACGGCGACGCGGAATCGGGATCTCTTCCGGTCCATCGGTGATACAATACTCCTTCACAAAGCGAACACTCCGTGAGTGTGCCCCGCGCAGCATTGGCCATGAGCCGGACTGGTTTCACCCTTCTCGGCGGCGGTCTGCTCGTCCTCGTAGGGGGGCTCTTGGGGTGGATGGTGGAGGAGACCTGGTCTCCAACCCCTGACCCTGAAGCCGCCGAGAAGCTGGCGATGGCCCACGAAATCATCCGCGCTCACTACGTCGACCCCGTCTCCTCCGACACGCTTACCGCCCACGCAATTCGCGGTGCCCTCGGGCCCCTCGATCCTCACTCTGCGTACATTGATCGGGGCCGCATGGAGCGCGTGCGGGAGACCTTCAACGGGTCGTTCGAGGGCATTGGCATCACGTACGAGCTCATCGACGGACCTCCCTGGCGGGCAGGGAAGGACACCGTTCTCGTCCTGAGCGTTCTTCCGGGCGGGCCCAGCGAAAAGGCGGGCCTGCGACCCGGGGACCGGATCGTGGCAGTAGGGGGGGAGTCGGCCGTGGGATGGTCCCGCGAGCGCATTCGGTCTCGGCTGACAGGGGCGGCGGGCACCGCCGTGCAGGTCACGCTGCGCCGTCCCGGCCGGGCAACGCCCATCCGCACCACGATCACCCGGGATCGAGTGCCCCTGCGTACCCTCCAGGCGGCCTACATGATGAGTGACAGTACGGGCTACCTGCGGCTCCGCCGCTTCGCACAGACGACCCAGCGGGAGGTGTCGCGGGCGCTGGGGCAACTCACGGAGGCAGGCATGCGCCGACTGATCCTCGATCTTCGGGACAACGCCGGGGGATTGATGTCCGAGGCGCAGGCGGTGGCCGATGAGTTTCTGGTGGAGGGACAGCAGATCGTGACGGCCCGGAGCAAACACAACGACTATTCGCGGACCCGCCGCGCCACGGCAGAGGGGGCTTTCGAGAATCTTCCTCTCATCGTCCTCGTCAACGAGCGGTCTGCCTCCGCGAGCGAGATTGTCGCTGGCGCCCTCCAGGATCACGATCGCGCCCTCATCGTGGGGCGCCGGACATACGGGAAAGGGCTGGTGCAACGGCAGTTCAATTTCGACGATGGAAGCGGGCTCCAGTTGACCGTCGCTCGCTTCTACACGCCGTCGGGCCGACTCATTCAGCGCCCGTACGACGGGGCTTCGGGACCGAGCGCGGCTGAGCACGCGGCGATCCACGGGCCGGCCGGTTCGGTGGAGCGCACGGATACAATCACGCATCGAACCGACGCGGGTCGAGTGGTGAACGAAGGTGGGGGCATCCATCCCGATCGCGTCGTGGATCGGGAGGCGGGAGAGAGGGGCCACTACACGAGCCTCGACTCCCACGACGTGCTTCGATCCTTTGCCCTGAGGTGGATCGACGCCCGGGTCGATTCGCTCCGGGCCCGGTGGGGGGAGCGTCCCGAGGCCTTTGTGAAACAATTCACCCCTCACCTGTCGGCCGTTACGGCGTTTCGGGAGTATGCCAGGAAGTGGGAGACGCTGGCACTGCCGTCCTCATCAGGATTGACTTCTGGGCCGCAACAGACCTCGGGGGGAAGCGTCTCCAAATCTTCGGTTGATCTTCACCACCCCCAAGAATATTCGAACCGCGAGGTCCAGACGCTCCTGACAAGCTACGTGGGCCGGCGGCTGTTCGGAACTTCAATGTGGATTCGCGTACGGAACACCGTCGATCCGGTTATTTCGAACGCACGAAGGACTTGGCCGAGGGCTGAGGCCATTGCTGAGCGCTATCCGTTCGAGCAGCCGATGTAAGGCCCCTCGTCACCACCGACGGGGAGTGAGACCGAAAATGTTTGTGCCATCAGGGCTGAGCACTGTGTCCTTTTGACAACCTCTTCCGGACTACCTATACTAGGTAGATGTACGGCGGGTCGCTCCTGACCTGCTTCCATACATCCATCATGTATGGTGTGATCTGTGAGGCCGGTAGCAAGAACGTGTCTAGCAGCTGTGTCCATCGGGTGCACGCGTCTGTCCAGGTGCATCGCGATTGGATTAGCCTTTGCTCGTCCGTCGTCGAAGTCTCCCGTCGATCCGGCGTCGCACCCCGCCCCTGATCTTCGTCTTTCAACAGATTCGACTGAGCATTAGCCACTTATGGTGATTCTGGATAAGCTGTCGGTTCAACTTCTGCTCCTGTTGCCCCAAGAGGCCGGCGGAGACGGTGCCATTAACGCCCTCGTTCAGCGCTTTAACGAGGGCGGCGAATGGATGTGGCCCGTCCTCATCTGCCTCATCATTGGGCTCGCAATTTCGTTCGAGCGCATTATTTCTCTGAATCGCGCCGACATCAACACGCAAGCCTTCCTTCAGCGCGTGAAGGAGGCGCTCGACGAGGGGGGCATCCCCGCGGCCGAGGAAGAGTGCGCCAGCACGCGCGGCCCCGTCGCGTCGGTCTTCCAGGCCGGCCTGCTGCGGGCCGACGAAGGCATCGACGCCGTCGAGGAGGCCGTCGTCTCCTACGGCTCGATCGAGATGAGCTTTCTCGAGCGCGGGCTCGTCTGGCTGTCGCTCTTCATTAGTGTCGCTCCGATGCTCGGCTTCCTGGGAACCGTCATCGGAATGATCGAGGCCTTCGACTCCATCGAGGAGGCCGGAGACATCTCCCCCCGACTGGTGGCCGGGGGCATTAAGATTGCCCTGCTGACGACCGCGTTCGGACTGATCGTGGCCGTCATCCTCCAGTTCTTCTACAACTACGCCGTGTCGAAGATTGACCGACTGGTGGCCGAGATGGAGGATGCATCCATTGAGCTGGTCGACGCCCTCGTGGCTCTGGAGCGCGGCGAGTCCGCCACCGCCGAGAAGTCGATTCCGGAGAGCGTTGGCGAACGAGAAGAGTAGCCGGGCGGAACGCCCTGCCCGCTTCCCTGGGTGGGGCCCGCCGTGCGCTCTTCTCTCTTTTCCAACCGATAGACTGACACACCTTTATGAGTCAGAACGCCATTCTCCCCATTGCCATCTGGGCGGCCATCGCCCTCGCTGGACTGAGCATCCTCGGTATGGGAATCTTTGGGATCCGCAGTCTCGTGTATGGGAAAGTGGAGCCCCTCAGCATCGTAATAATCGCGATCCCCGGGATTTTGATTGCTATTCTCGGGTTTGCGATGCAAACGTGGGTCCAGGCCGGCATTTATACCCTCGTCATCATGTTCGGTCTTGCCGTCCTTGGGCTCCTGTTCACCGGGCTCCGCCAGCTTTTTATTTAGGTCTGCCCGGAGCGACCTCTCACTGTACCGTCCACTGGTAGCTGTATCGTCATATGCCTGGACTGCTGGAAAAACGACGGGAGGACCGGGACGAGGCCTCCATCCCGACCGCAGGAATGGCCGACATCGCCTTCCTGCTGCTGATTTTTTTCCTGGTCACCACCACGATCAACGTAGACACGGGGATCGGCATGACGCTGCCCC
>CAZMDV010000064.1:0-11110 GCA_964564875.1 uncultured Salinivenus sp. | reverse complement strand
GCCCCGCGGATCGTGTATTCCAAAAACCTGCGCAGCGTACAGAACGCAAGACCTATACCTGCCCGTAGCTCAGTTGGACAGAGCGCAGCCTTGCGGAGGCTGAGGCCGGGGGTTCGAATCCTCCCGGGCAGGCCATTTCCAGACAGCGTTTCCCTCGGTCTCTCCGTGAGGCTGAGGGTCTTTGTTTGTGCAAGTCATTCCCCGGCAGGCCTGCCTCACGATTGGGGTCGTCGGCAATTGGGGCGTCGGGGCGCCCCCCCGGCCACGGCAATCGCATCTTTGCGACGGCGGCCCGTTCGCGTCGTTCTGCAGGGGCAGAATTGCGGTGCCCCCGCGCTCCCATTCCCCCACTCGCCCGTGCGTTCCCGGCATCCGTCCTACAGTCAGAGGCCGCTGAGCCTCCGTCGTTGAACGAGGCTTTTAGACATACGAATCGCCCTGGCCCCCCGCCGCCGAGATTGAACACGAGCCGCGTGAGAACTACGTTGAAAGTCGTATATTTTCCGTGCGCTGAACTGATTCTCCACCATGGCGCTCTTCAACCGAGTCGCCCGGCTCGTCGGCCACGTTGTCGGGACCACTCTCCTCCTCACGCTTTTCGGCGCCTCGACGAGTCTCGCGCAGATTCCCACTCCCGAGTCTGTCCTCGGCTTTGAGCCGGGCGCCGACTACAAGCTGGCCAACTACGAGCAGTTGCTCGACTACTACACGGCGCTCGACGCGGCCAGCGATCGGGTGCAGATGACGACCATCGGCACCACCTCCATGGGACGCTCCATGAAGTTGCTGTTCTTGTCGAGTGCCGACAACCTCGAGACTCTCGACCGCTGGCGCGAGATCAGTTCCATCCTCGCTCGGGCTCGTGTTGCGGAGGAGAAGGCTCAGCGGCTGGCTCAGGAGGGGAAGGCTGTCGTGTGGATCGACGCCGGCATGCACTCAGACGAACGGGCCCCAGGGCAGGCCATGATGACACTTGCCCACCGCGTGGCCACCGAGGAGAGTGCCGAGATGCAGAAGATCCGGGACAATGTGGTGCTGCTCTTGATGCCCATGATGAATCCGGACGGGCTCGACATCGTCGAGAGCTGGTACGACCGGGTTCTCGACACCCCCTACGAGACGACCGATCCGCCGCGGCTCTACCAGAAGTACGTGGGCCACGACAACAACCGCGACTGGTTCATGAACAACATGCCCGAAACGCGGGCCGTGACGGACGTGGTCTACAACGAGTGGTATCCACAGATCGTCGTCAACCATCATCAGACCGCCCCGCCCTGGGCGCGCATCTTCGTTCCGCCGTTCACGGGCCCAGTGAATCCGAACATCCATCCCGGCATCGTGGCGGGCGTCAATCAGGTGGGCACGGCCATGACCCAGCGCTTTGCCATGAAGGGGATGCCTGGGGTCGTGTCGAACGACACCTTTACCATGTTCTGGAACGGAGGAATGCGCACGGCGCCCTACTTCCACAACCAGATCGGCGTTCTGACGGAGGTGGCCCACGAGACGCCCACGCCGCGCTATTATGCACCTGATTCGGTGCCCGAGCACGTAGGGGAGCAGAATCCGACGGACGGGACGTCCCTCTTCTACACCGATCCGTGGAGCGGGGGCGAATCGCACTTCAGGGACGCCGTCCGCTACACGAACACCGCGTCGATGGGCGTGCTCGACGTGGCGGCCGACCGGCCCCATCAGTTCCTCTACAACGTGTACCAGATGGGCCGCGACGCCATCGAAGCGGGAGAGAGCGGCGACCCCTACGCGTACGTCATTCCGCCCGTGCAGTGGCACGACCGCGAGGCCCACAACCTCGTCAACATCCTCCGGCAAGGCGGGATCGAAGTCGACCACGCCACGGCGTCGTTCCGGGCCGAAGGCGAGACGTATCCGACCGGCGCCTTCGTCGTCAAAGCGGCGCAGGCCTTCCGCCCGTTCCTCATGGACCTGCTGGAGCCCCAAAACTATCCCACCCGCCAGACGGCTACGGGAACGCCGGACACGCCCTATGACCTGGCCGGTTGGACCCTGCCGATGCAGATGGGGGTCACGGTGGAGCGCATCGACGAGCCCTTCAGCGCACGCCTCGAAGCAGTGACGGATCCCGTCACACCCGCCCCCGGGACGGTCCGCGCCTCCGCCGACTTTGGCTACGCGTTTTCGCACCGTCCCAACACGGCCGTGGAGGCGGCCAATGAGCTCCTCGCAGAGGGGGCTGCCGTCCACTGGGCCGAAGAGGGCGTCACCACGAACGATACGGATCTGGGCCGGGGGGCGTACGTGGTGGAGCAACAAGACGGCACCGCCGAGCGGGTCGAAGAGGTCGCCAAAGACCACGGGCTGGATGTCCACGGGCTCACAAGCACGCCCGAGGGACCGCTTCACGAGTTGGAGCAACCCCGCGTCGGGATCTACAAGTCCTGGGAGCCAAACGCAGACGAGGGCTGGACCCGATGGATCCTCAAAAATTACGACGTGCCTGTCGACACCCTCCACGATGCCGACGTGCGCACCGAGGACCTGTCGCGGTACACCTCTGTCATTCTTCCCCACGCCTCGGCCGACATCCTGCTGCACGGCCACGAGCCCGGCAGCATGCCGGAACAGTACGTGGGTGGGCTGGGGCTAAAGGGATCCCTTGCGCTGGAGCGGTACGTGACGAACGGTGGGAATGTCATCGCCTTTGACGGCGCCGCCATGTTCGCGATTGAGGAGTTTGGACTGCCGGTTCGCGACGTGACGGAGGGTGTATCGAGCTCGGAGTTCTTTATCCCGGGCTCCCTCATCCGGACGACCGTTGATGCGGAGCACCCGCTGGCCTACGGCATGCAGAAGACCGTGGCCGCGTCGTTCCAGCAGAGCCGGGCGTTCGAGGCGGTGCAGCAGGACCTGACAGGCGAGGGCGGGCGTGAGGATCTTGAGCTCGCCCCGGCGCCCCTGGTGGAGGTGGTGGCCCGGTACGCCGAACACGACCCTCTCATGAGCGGCTGGGCCCTCGGAGCGAAAGAACACATCGGCGGCACGCCCGCGATGATGAACGTGCGGCACGGGGACGGCACCGTCGTGCTCTTCGGGTTCCGGCCCCAGTTCCGCGGCCAGCCGCGCGCCACCTATAAACTCCTGTTCAACGCGCTCCACGCCGCCACCACCGAGGGCCTGCCCCAGGTGGGGCAGGTTCCCCCCGACCCGTTCGTAGACACGAAATAGCTTACGCCTCTCGCCCTTTTTTCCTCACCGATTATCCCTATTCGCCCATGCGCCGCTTTTGCTTCCTTCTGCTGAGCCTCTTCCTCGTCGGCTCCGTGCAGGCCCAGGACCACGGACTGTGGCAGATGTATGAGCACCACCTGAAAGGAGCGAAGTACGTCGACCTGACGTTCGCCTTCAGCCCCACGAGCCCCGTCTGGCCGGGCTTCGACGGTGCCGAGTTCCAGGCGACACAAGCCGGCAATCCAATTCCCGGCTACGTGGAAAAAGGCGAGACCTACACGTACGAGGAGCACGGCTTCGTCGCGACCTCTTACGAACTGCCCACCGACCAGTACGGCACCCAGCTCGATCCGCCGGCCCACTGGAGCGAGTACGGGGCCACGATTAGCGACCTGCCGCCCACTTACGCGGTGCGCCCGCTGGTCGTGGTGGATGTCCACGAGAAGGTGGCCGAGCAGCCCGGCTACCACGCCAAGGTGGAAGACGTGAAGGCCTGGGAAGAAGAGCACGGCGACATACCAGACGGGGCCGTCGTCTTCTTCCGCTCCGACTGGCACGAGAAGTGGACAACCAACCCGGACCGCTACAACAAGAAGCCATTCCCCGGTGTGGCTCTGGAAACGGCAAAGTACCTGCACGAGAAGAAGGACATCCTCTTCCACGGCCACGAGCCGCTCGACACCGACACCACCGCGGGCCTCATTACCGAAGACTGGCTCCTCAACAACAATTACGCGCAGGCCGAGGGCGTCACCAACCTGGACAAGGTGCCCGAACAGGGTGCCCTCATCGCAATTGGCTTCGCCAAGCCGAAAGGAGGGACCGGTGGCTATGCCCGATACATTGCCATCTGCCCACCCGGTTGGGAATACGGCGTGACGATGGAGGAGGCGCCCGGTGCTCCCCTCCCAGAGCACGACCATCCGCTGCGGCGAGACGAGCACGGGGTCATGCGGCCGACCCGTCCGGACGATGAGCCGTGAGCAGGTCGCGGTCGCCCGTGGTCCCGGTCGAAGTCACTGCGCGGTGGGCGTCGGCGAATCGGCATGCAGGGAGTCCGCGAGCAGTCGGCCCCACGTCG
Source organism: uncultured Salinivenus sp. (assembly GCA_964564875.1). Taxonomy (GTDB): domain Bacteria; phylum Bacteroidota; class Rhodothermia; order Rhodothermales; family Salinibacteraceae; genus Salinibacter. The sequence goes on along the minus strand of CAZMDV010000064.1, from coordinate 6,816 downwards.
CATCGTAGGGGTGGACGGCCGCCACCGGACGACCGTCTCGGTACACCGGTCGCCCCTCGTTGGCCCAGCGGAAGATGGACCCTTCCAGGTTGGCGACGTTCGTAAACCCCTGTTTTCGGAGGGCCTGCGCGACGCCCGCCGACCGGTAGCCGACCGAGCAGTACACCACGAGGGGCGCGTCCGTCGCGAGCGTATCGAGCGCCGGATAGGCGTCGGCATCCGGGTCTACGCGCTGCGCCCCCCGCAGGTGACTCACCGCGTACTCCTCCGGCGAGCGGGCGTCGAGCAGGAGGGGCTTCGGGCCTGTGTCATCCGCCAGTCGCTGAGCGAGGGAGTCGGTCGTGATGGACGGCACGTTCGGGTAGTCGGACGTGATCATGTGCTCGACCGCCCGCCAGGTAAGATCGTCCGCGCAGCCCGCTGGAAGGACCGCCAAGCAGAGAAGCGAGGCAAGGAGCTTGCGCATCGGGACCGGTGGACAGGGGACACGTTCAAGAAGGAGGGGCCCTGTCATGCAGGGGGGATCTCGGTGGTGCATTTGGTGTCGCGTATCCCACGAAATACGCTAAAGCGCAATCACGTCCTCGATGCCGGATGCCTTCTCGTACACCTCAACGACTTCCTCGCTCGACGACACCTGGAGATGCGCCGTCACGCTCTTGTAGTTTCCCTTGCTGGACTCCCGAACCCGCACCGGATGCTCGCCGAATACGTCCTTTAGCTCGTCCAGGTGGGCCGCCGGAGCGATGAACTTGAAGGTGTATTGCGCTGGCCAGTCGTTCTGGTCGTCGAGCAGTTCCTGAAATCGGTCCCACCACGCCTCGTCGTTTTCGGCCTCGGGCTGATTGATGAATTGCATCACACGGAGCGGTGTTAGTGGAAAATGACACAATCCATACGGCAGGCATGGCCCATCGTTCGGGGGAAGCGCTTTCTTTCGTTCGTGTAAAATCACTCGAAAGGCCTCTGCGGGCGTTTCATTTTGCCATATGCCGAAACAAATTGCTTGTAGTGCGCTGAAATAGGCAAATCCGCGCGCAGTCCTCAGCTCTGTTCACTGATTGCTCTCAGATGCCCATGTCTACCTGTTCGTCCCGGCTGGTCCACTCCTCCGTGAAAAGGTGGCTCGGAATAGCGGTCTTGCTCTTGATAGCGGGTGTCTCGTCGGCGCACGCCCAACAGGACCTGCTAGCGACCTTTGAGGACAAAGTGACGACCTTTACGCTGGACAATGGACTGGACTTCGTGGTGATTGAGCGCCACAATGCCCCTGTCGCCTCGTTCGCCACGTACGCCGACGTGGGGTCGGTGGATGAACCGGAAGGGATGACCGGCATCGCCCACATGTTCGAGCACATGGCATTCAAGGGTACGACCACGATCGGGACCAAAGATATCGAGAAGGAAATGCAGTCCCTGGAGCGACAGGAAGAGATTTACTTGCAGCTTCGACGGGAGCGGGCGAAAGGCCCGCAGGCCGACTCCTCGCGCATCGCGAAGCTCGAGAAGCAATTCGAGCAGGCCACGGAAAACGCCGAGTCGTACATCCAGAAAGGGGAGTTCGAAAACATCCTGGAGCGGAATGGTGTGAGTGGCCTCAATGCCAGTACGTCCTCCGACGCGACCCGCTACTTCTACAGCCTGCCGGCCAACAAGGCGGAACTCTTCTTCGCCCTGGAGTCGGATCGGTTTGCCAACCCGGTGCTCCGTGAGTTCTATACCGAGCGCGACGTGGTGATGGAAGAGCGCCGGCAGCGCACCGAGTCGAGCCCGACGGGACGCTTGGTCGAGGAGTTCTTGACTACTGCGTTCAAGGCCCATCCATACGGCAACCCGACCATTGGGCACATGTCGGACCTTAAGAATCTGTCACGGACCGACGCCAAGCAGTTCTTTGAAAAGCACTACAATCCAAGCAACCTCACCATTGGGATCGCTGGAGACGTCGACCCGGAGCGAATGAAATCCCTCGCAGAGGAATACTTCGGGCGGCTGTCCGGGGGCCAAGAGCCGCTTCCGGTCCGAACCGAAGAGCCGGAGCAGATCAGCGAACGCCGTGTCCTCATTCGCGAACAGACACAGCCGTTTGTGCTGATCGGTTTCCACCGAGGCAGCATGCAGAGTGAAGACGCGCCCGTCTACGACGTACTGTCGGACGTGCTGACGGGAGGCCGCACGAGTCGTCTCTACGAGAGCCTGGTGAAACAGGAGAAAGCGCTCCAGGTCCAGGCCCTACCGGCCTTCCCGGGCAGCAAGTACGACACCATGTTTGGCATCGTGGGGGTCCCCAACCGGGGCGTGTCGCCGGACAGCGTGGAGCACATGATCCACGACGAACTGGAAGCCATCAAGGAGGAGGGCATCACGCAAGAAGAGCTCGAGCGGGCGAAGACACGAGCGCGGTCCGACCTCATCGGACAGCTTGACTCCAATCAAGGGCTCGCCCTGCAGTTTGCGCAGATGGAGGAATTGAAGGGCGACTGGCGCTCGGTCTTCCGGAAGCTGGACGCCATCGAGTCCGTCACGGTAGACGACGTGCAGCGTGTGGCGCAGAACACGTTTGAACGCAGTAACCGCACGGTCGCGATGATCAAAACGACCGAGGATGAAGAACAGCCCACGGCCGCCGCCAACTGATGCATCTCGCTGCTCCCTTCTCCCTTGCCGCACACCCTGCTGACCAGAACTCCTTCCTACGATGAATTGCGTTCATCCCTCTCGTCTCTTGTCCGTCACAGTCCTGAGTCTCTTCCTGATTGGTTTGGGGGCCGTCCACCCGACGTTGGCCCAGGAGGACGGGATCCAGACGGCCGACTACGATGTGACGGAGCTCACGTACCCGGACCTTCGCGACTTCGAGGTTCCCGAGCCGGAGCGCGTGGAGCTTGAGAACGGCATGACCATCTTCCTGCTGGAAGACTCTGAGCTGCCCCAGGTAAACGCCGCGGCTCAGATTGGGGTCGGCTCTGTCTACGAACCCGCTGAAAAGCGGGGCCTCGCCTCCATCACCGGGACCGTCATGCGCACCGGCGGAACCGAGTCGATGGCGCCGGACAGCCTCAACACAGTTCTCGAAAACATTGGGGCCACCGTGGAGACGAACATCGGCGAAACCTCGGGATCGGCCTATATGTCGACGCTCGCCGACCACGTCGATACGGTTCTTCCTGTGTTCACCGAGGTGCTCCGTCAGCCTGCCTTCGCGAAGGATCGGGTGCAGCAGGCCAAAAGTCGGGTGAAGTCGGGAATCTCGCGCCGGAACGACAACGCCAGCTCGATTGTGGGGCGCGTGTTCGACAAGGTCCTGTACGGAGAGGACAGCCCGTACGCCCGTACTCCTGAGCTGTATACAGTCGACCGTGTTGAGCGGCAGGACCTCGTCGACTTCCACGATCAGTACGTCCACCCGAACAATGTTATTCTAAGCGTGTGGGGCGACTTTGACGCCGATCAGATGGAGCAGACGCTTCGCGAGCAGTTTGGGGACTGGGACGCACCCGCCGACTTTGAGCCACCGACTCCGCCCGAGTCGGACGCCGAGCGTGCCCACTCCGTCAACTTCGTTCAGAAGAGCGACGTCAACCAAAGCAAGATCCGCATGGGACACCCTGGTGACATCACCCGTCGGAGTGACGATTACGCCTCGGTTCAAATGATGAACGAGGTCCTCAGTGGGGGCTTCTCCGGGCGCCTCTTCCAGGAGGTGCGCCGGGAGAAAGGCCTGGCGTACTCCGTCGGTGGGGCCTACACGGCCGGCTACAACCGGCCCGGTCGCTTCTTCGCAGGAGTCGCGTCCAAGAGTGCCAGTACCGTGGAAGCCACAAACGCCGTCATGACGGAGGTTGAGCGGATGCGAGAAGAACCGCCCACCCAGGAAGAGCTCGGGCTTGCCAAAGACAGCTACTTGAATTCGTTCGTCTTCAACTTCGACTCAGAGCGGGAAATCCTGAGTCGTCGAGCAACCTACGAGTACTACGGCTATCCCGCCGACTTTCTCCAGCAGACGCGGGACGCTATCGAAGAGGTGACGCCCGACGATGTGCTGTCGGCGGCGCAAACGTACCTCCATCCCGACGAGTCGCACATTCTGATTGTTGGGAATGGGAGTCAGTTCAGCGAGGACCTTTCTGCGCTCAGCCAGGATGGGACCGTCGACACCCTCGACATCTCCATTCCCCGCGAGCCGCCCAGCGAGGAGCAGGCCGCGCCGACCGCCGCCGAGAAGGAAGCGATGATGGCGGGGCAGACGCTGATGGCGAGTGCAAAAGAGAGCCTCGGCGGAGCGGCCTTCGACCAGGTCGAGAGCATGCGGATCGTCACCGAGCAGCAGGGGCGCACCAGCACGCTCCTCGTTAAACTTCCCGACAAGATGCGCGTGGAGCGGGGCGGGATAACAATTGTGAGCAGTGGACAGACGGCAGAGATGCAGCGGGGCGGAAAGACCCGCACTCTGCCGCCGTCGGTGCAAGGGCGAATCACAGGACAGCTCTGGCGAAGCGTGCCCTACCTGATGGCCAATCTCAACCACGAGGACCTCTCGTTCCAGGCTCAAGGCGACACCAAGATTGATGGGACGACATACAAGAAGGTGCAGGTGGATCCGCCATCCGGCAGCGCCTTCACGCTTCACCTCAACGCCGAAACGATGCGACCGAAGCGCGTGTCCTTCGAACAGACGAATCCACGGAGTGGAGCGACGGTGAACGTGACACAGACCTTCAGCGATTTCCGTGAGGTGAATGGGATGACGTTGCCATTTGCGACCGAGACCGTGCAGGCGACCAGCGAGGGAGAGAAAACCATCACGGGGACCGTTCAGGAGCTCGAAGTCAACGTCGATCCGGAGGAGGGTCTCTTCACCCTCGGCGATTCATCTTCCGAATAGAGCCGTTCGGAGTCTTCCCGGCCAGGTGCAGGCGGGCCTGCATCTGTCCGGGCCGCCGGGCCTTGCGCCGCAGGGGACCACGAATCGGCAGTGGGGCAGATTGACTGAACGCCTGTTCGCTCCTTCCGTAGGAGCAATGTGCGTTCAGTTCTGCATCAGTGCTGCCACACCAATGTCCCTCCCCGATCGGGTTGAGCTCTGCGACGTGGGTCCCCGTGACGGTTTTCAGTTCGAGGATCGGTTCATCCCCACGGACCTGAAGGTGGAGATCATCACGGCCCTCGCCGACGCCGGCCTGCCCCGCATCCAGGTCACATCGTTTGTGCACCCGGAGTGGGTGCCGCAGATGAAGGACGCGGAGGCGGTCTGCGAACGCCTTCCCGAGCGCGATGACGTGACGTATGCCGGCCTCGTGCTCAACCACGAAGGACTGGAGCGGGCCCACGCCGCCGGGCTCTCGCACGTCGACCTCTCTATCGCGACCAACGACGAGCACAGCTACAACAACGCCAACCGAACGGTCGACGAGGCTGTCACACACGCTGAGGACATAATTCACGACGCTCAGGCCCACGGCTTGGAGATCCAGATGGGTTTTCAGACTGTGTTCGGGTACCGGGCGCCGGGTGATACGCCGCTTGACCGAGTCGTAGAGATGAGTCGGCACTTTGCGGAGAAGGAGGTGGCGCTCCTCTCGCTGGCGGACACGACGGGCCTAGCCCATCCTCGCATGATCAAGGAGCGGATTCGGGCCGTGCAGAAGGTCGTCGGCGACACGCCCCTTGTGCTGCACCTGCACGACACCCGCGGCCTCGGCCTCGCCAACGTGTACGCGGCGTTGCAGTGTGGTGTGGACCAGTTCGACACATCGCTCGCCGGCATGGGCGGCTGTCCGTTCATTGAGGGCGCCACGGGCAATATTGCTACCGAAGACACCGCCTACCTGCTCGATGAGTTGGGGATCGAAACGGGCGTGAATCGGACGGGGGTGGGAGAGGCGTCGCTCCGCATCGAGTCCTTTCTCGGCAAGGAGTTTCCGGGGAAACTGCACCGGCTTCTGCGGCGAGAGGAAGTGGCGGAGGGGGCGGGATAGCAAGAGGGCTCGCGTTACGCGTTTCGCCCTGTACCCGCTGCACGGCGCACCATGAACGGGACGCCCGCTCGTGTGCGTCTCAGATCACGAGTTGACGCCTCCGGCAGAGGGGAGTGCCTCCAGACTACGACGACTGCACCTCAACCTCGAAAGTTTCGGGCAGGCGTTGTCCGTCCTGGCGGTGGGGGGCCTCCGAGACGATGGCCTCCTGGGCACCGTGCTCCCGCGGAACCCAGCGAAGGATCTCAAGCCGACCGCTCTGGTGTTCGACGAGGGCCGTACAGCTCTCGGTCCAGTCGCCCGTGTTCACGTACGTCGTGCCGTCGATGGAGCGCATCCGCGGGCGGTGGATGTGTCCGCAGATCACGCCATCAAAATTTTCTTCCTCGGCCTCTCGGGCGGCCGTCTCCTCGAAGTTCTCGATGAACGTCACGACCCGTTGTGCGGAGTGCTTCAGGTAGTTGGCGAGCGACCAGTAGGGAAGGTTCAACAGGCGACGGATCGTGTCGAACCACCGATCCGCTGTGAGTACGCCGGCGTAGGCCCACTCCCCGAGAAGCTCAAGCCACTTAGCGTGCCGCACGACGCCCTCGAACTCGTCGCCGTGCACGACCAGGAAGCGACGGCCGTCGGCCGTGGTGTGCACCGCCTGTTGCTTGATGGCGATGCCCCCGAGCTGAAGACCCACAAAGTCCCGGGTGACCTCATCGTGGTTGCCCGGGACGTAGATGACGTTGGTGTCTTGGGCCTTCCGCAGCAGGCCCTGGATCACCTCGTTGTGTGAGGCGGGCCAGTACCAGGACCGCTGGAGGGCCCAGCCGTCGAAGACATCGCCGAC
>CAZMDV010000063.1:0-11185 GCA_964564875.1 uncultured Salinivenus sp. | reverse complement strand
ACTTCGTTCGATCTGCATCGCACTCCTCCCGCTCCTCTTCCTCTTCGTCGCCTGTGACTCAGGCGGCAGCAGCGGGGAGGACGACATCGATAATCAGTTTACCTTCACGATTGAACCGGCTTCGTCCAGCGGCACCACCGTGGAGCAGCAGCAGGAGGTAAGTGGCTTTTCCTTCTTTGTGGAAGCCGAGGATTCGGAGATGGAAGAGGAGGTCTTTGCCGTCTACCTGGACGATGGAGAGTCGTTCTCGGCCGAGAGCGCCTCGCAGGGGCTCTTTGGCTGGATCGCGTTGGACGCATCCCAGCCCGGCACTGGCGAGTACAATTTCAATAGCGATGGCCAGGTCACCGCGAATGAGTTTGGCGCGGTGCTTTGGGAAGACGTCCAGAATCCTCAGGTTGCTCCTTTCTACGTGGTCGAGGGCGGAACGCTCACCATCTCGGAGTCGAGTGATGACAAGGTCGCCGGGTCCATCGACGCGACCGGGACGAAAGTGACCATCACAACTTCGGGGAGCAGCGAAGAGCCGGTCACCATCACCGGCTCCTTCACCGCCGAAGACATCGAGACGTTTGTGGAACTCAGCAATCCAGGTGTCTAGCGGTCTTTCCGGAGGACCAGCGACACACAACAGACTGAGTTTGGGCGGTGCCTCTGCAGGCACCGCCTTTTTTATTCATGGTCGCCCCTCGGCGGCCAGAGCCCGAGCTGACGGCGCACCGTTACGATCTGGCCGATGTGGTAGGCGTTGTGGTCGGCCACGAGCATCGCCTCGCGCAGGTAGGTGTGCTCGTCGCTGGACGGGACCGTGTCGTAGAGGTCGATGGCCTTGTCGGTGACGAGGTCGCACAGTGCCGCCTGGTCGCTTCGGACCTGGGCCAGACTGTCCGTCCAGGCTGCCTCGTCCGTGGGCGCGGCGGCGTCGGGCCAGTAGTCGTCCGGCCAGTCGTGGGCCTCGTAGTCGGGGTCGCGGCAGTAGTCGAGAATGTCGCGCTGGGCACGGCGAAGGTGGTCGACGAGCTCCCACACCGAGTACGGCAGGTCCTCGGGCCGCTCGCCGCGGCGGTCGGGCGGCATGTGGGCAACGGCGTCCTCGAAGGTGCAGTGGGCCTGGCGGGCGGTGAGGAGGTCCGTCAGGTGGGAGCGGAGCGCAGCGGGTGTGGGCATCGAGGAGGACGGAGGGCGTGGCATTTCAGGGAGTATGCACGGCTCAAGATGCGAATCGGTCGACGGAAAAGCCACCCTTTATCGCCGTGCCTTCCCGTCCACGGCTCCGGCGAGTCCCTGATGGCTGTAGGGCCTCTCCCCAAGCGTCGGTTGCGTCTTGGGCGGACCCGAAGGCCGTTCGGCTCGTTCTGCACGTGAATCGCGGCTCGCGGGTCGTGACGGTGCCGCTGGGCCAGGTCCGCTACGACCCGTATTGGACCGTCGCCAACTCGTTTCCCCAAGAATCGGACCGCCCTCCGACGCGCCGTGGCTCGCTGGGTGCGACGCACTGTCCTGCTTCTGCTTGCGGGGTGGGGTCTGCTCCTGGCAATCCGGTGTCACCTGCCGCGCCACGCCGTTCCGTCCACGGCGGACAGCACGAGCGCCGTCTACCTCGTGCGGCACGGCTGGCACGCCGGCATCGCCGTGCGCCGGGCCGAGATTCCCGACGACCGGTGGCCGGTGCTCGACGACTTCCCGAACGCGCGGTACCTGGAGGTGGGCTGGGGCGAGGCGCGCTACTATCCAGGCAAGACTCGGGGCGTGTGGGGAATGACGCGGGCCGGCCTCTGGCCCACGGAAAGTGTGCTTCACGTGGTGCCCGTGTCAACCTCCGTGCTGACAACCTTCCCGCAAAATACGATCGTCCGCGTACCCGTGGGACCGAATGAGCTTGACGCCCTCGTCGCCTTCGTAGACGAGTCGTTCGCGGTCGACTCCACCGGGCGTGCGACCATCGTGGCGCCCGGCTACTACGTCGATAGTCGCTTCTACGCGTCGCCGCTGCCGTACCACGTCTTCAACAACTGCAACCACTGGGCCGCCGCGGCGCTGGAGGCAGCAGGCTGCGATGGGTCCCCGCGTTGGGCGTTTACGGTGGGGCAGGTCGTGGCCCAGGCAGAAGAGTGTGGGACGCTCGTACAGCGGCGGACGGAGGAGTAATGCCGAATCCGGTTGCCGGGTTCAGGGATGGAAGGAAAGATGCATGGACGGATGGACGGGATTCGAACATTCACTCTTCCGCCTGCCTCCCTACGATTTCTCCATCGCGTCCGCGCTTACGACGCCGCAGGGGTGGATTCCTTCTTCTCCGGCTCCGTCGTGGCGAAGTACTGCTCGAGCCGGTCGGCATCCTCCGCCTGGTCCCACCGCTCCAGCACATTGACGACGGCCGCGTGGGGGTCGAGGTGGAATCGGTCTTCGCCGAGCAGAGCGTGGAGGCCCGAGCGGCGTACCACCTCGCGCACCGGCCCGATGAGTCCCGTGAAGTGCAGCTCAATGTCTTCCTCTTCCAACGACTCCGTCACCGAGAACAGGGCCTCAATCGCGGTAGTGTCGAGGCCGTTAATGCTGCTGCCGTCCACGATGACCACGTTCACGTTGCGCCCCTCGCGCTCGCTTTTCTCCAGAATGAAGTCCTTGAAGTACTCGGCGTTGGCGAACGAGAAGGAGGCGTCCACGCGCAGCACCATGATGTCCCGGAGGCGCACGGCCTGATCGAAGCGCTCCAGATCCCGGAAGAGACGGGTTCCCGGGACGTGCCCGAGCTCGGCCACGTTGGGCCGACTGATGCGGTAAAGTACGCCGATGACGGAGGCCCCGATGCCAAGCAGAATGCCTTCCTGGATGCCGACGAAGAGCGTGCAGGCAGCGGTGAAGAGGGCGATGTAACCGTCCCGCCGCCGGGCCTTGAAGAGGTTCCGCAGCTCATGGATGTCAATGAGGCCAATGCCGGCCACGATAATGATGGCGGCCAGGGCCGGAGTGGGGAGGTAGTAGAAAAGCGGCGTCAGGAGGAGGAGCGTCAGGGCAATGACCCCGGCCGTAAACCAATTGGCCAGCGGGGTTTGGGCCCCGGTTTGGTCGTTGACGGCCGACCGCGAGAAGCTCCCCGACACGGGAATGCTTGAAAAAAAGGACCCGACGAGGTTGGCCGATCCAATGCCGACGAGCTCTTTGTTGGCGTCGATCGTGTAGCCGTGCCGCGTGGCGAAGACGCGCCCGAGCGAGACGTTCTTCATGAACTGCACGAGCGCTAGGGTGACCGCGGCGGGGAGAAGCGTCCTGAGGGTGCCCGGACTCATCGCGGGCAGGCTGAGGTCGGGGAGGCCCATCGGAATCGACCCGACCACCGACACGCCCCTCGCCTCGAATGAAAAAGCATAGCTGGCGACCGTAGCCAGGACCACAACGACGAGCGCCTCCGGCACCAGTTCGTTCCACTTCGGAAGAAGGATCAGCAGCGCGATGCCGACCCCGCCGATCGCCAGCGACAGCAGGTGGACCTCTCCGAGGTGATGAAAGACCCGCCATAGGATGACGTGCACGTACTGCGAGTTACCAAGATCGACGCCGAGAAGGCTCCCCAGCTGGCTGAAGGAGATGATGAGGGCCGCGGCGGAGGTGAGCCCCGTAATCACCGGGCGCGAGAGCAGGTTGGCCACGAAGCCGAGCTGCATAGCCCCCATCGCAATCTGCAACACCCCCACCATGGCCGTCACGACGATGGCCATCGTCACGTACTCGCTGGTGCCCGCCTGCACGACGGCCCCGAGCCCTGCCGCGAGAATCAACATGTCGAGCGCCTGCGGCCCGATGGCGAGCTGACGCGACGTGCCGAACACCGGGTAGATGAGGAGCGGGACAAGGGCGCCGTACAGTCCGTAGATGGGCGGCAGGCCCGCAATGACGGCGTAGGCCATCGCCTGCGGAATCAGCATGACCCCGACCGTAAGCCCTGCCGCCGCGTCGTCTCGGAGGATGTCCGACGAGTACTTCGAAAACCACCGCGGAAGGGTGAGGGTCTCCTGAAACTCCGTCCAGACTCGTTGCCACATAGTGACGGTCCGTCGGCAGACGCTATTCGTGGAGAGAGAACGCGTCAATCAAACCGATCATTGCGCACCGGTAAGTCAGAGGCCCGGCCGTTGATCCCATTCTCGTGTGAAGCAAACGCAAAGGATTTCGTCGAGTGTTTCCTCTCGGAGTCCGTCCATACGGTCTCTCTCGCGGGCAATCCGCGATCTTATTCGTGGAGCAAGGGCGGCCGGCATTACAGCGTCGTGGAGCCCTCGTCGACAAACAAACCCCTTCCGAACCCGTCCACATCAGGAAGCCAAATCGCGAGACGAACCAACACGCCGACGCGTATGAGTGTGGATCTGCTCCTCACGGTAGGGGTGCTGGGCATCGTCTTTGTGCTTCTCATGACGGATGTCCTTAGCGCCGACGCGGTGCTGCTGGGGGGGCTCGTCGTCGTGGTTCTCGGGGGGGTTATCGATCTGGAACGCGCGCTTCAAGGATTTGGAAACTCGACCTTACTCGCCCTCGGCTCCCTCTACGTGGTGGCCGCTGGGCTACGAGAGACAGGGGCCCTCGACATTGCCAGTAGCTACGTCCTCGGGAAGGCAAAAAGCACGCGGCGTCTCTTGCTGCGCATGTGCCCGGCAGTCACGCTGTACTCGGCATTTCTGAACAATACGCCGGTCGTCGCGATGGGCGTCCCCGCCATCCGGGGATGGTGTCGCCGCCACGGCGTGTCGCCGTCGAAGCTGCTGATGCCGCTGTCGTTCGCCGCCATTTTAGGAGGCATCTGCACCCTGATCGGCGGCACCTCCACGAACCTCGTCGTCCATGGGCTACTGCAGTCGCACGGCATGGAGGGGCTTGGCTTCTTTGAGCTAGCCTGGGTAGGGGTGCCCTGCGCGATCGTAGGGCTGCTCTACATCATCTTCGTGGCCCCGATCCTGACCCCGGAGCGGGCCGACATTCGGGTCGAGGAAGAAGAGGAGCGCGCGCAACTGATTGAGGTGGAGCTGGCCCCCGACTCGCCTCTGGTTGGGGAGACCCTCGACGAGGCCGACCTGAAATTGCTTCCCGGCCTGACCCTCGTCCGTATCGACCGTGGAACCAAGCAAATCGCGCCCGTTCGGGCCGATGAGACGCTCCGGGCCGGTGATCGGCTCCTGTTTACGACGTCGGACCTGGCCGAGGAGGACGGGACAGAGCCGCAGATCGACGCTGCGGACCTCGAACCGGCTTCCGACGAGGGGGGCGAGGAGATGAAAGACACCGAGCGCGTCGAAACGGTGCGGGGGCGGGAGCTCGGGCTGAGCGCATTTCCGGGATTGCGCCTCGCATGCACCGACGTGGAGCGCGATCAGGACCGAGAACTGCATCAGGTCGTCGTTCGAGAAGGATCGTCGCGAGGACATTCGGCGCGTAGGATGGGCACGCTGGGACGAGGCCGGGCGGCACATGAGCTACGACACGCTGCGCCGCCACATGGACCAGATCGAGGCCAAGGTGTGAACGGCGCTGACGCATTAGCCTTCTGGGAGCAGCCGGCGTACCGCCCAAAACATCCCTCGGAACCACGGAGCAGGGTACGATGGATTCGAAAAAACCCGCTAGCGGACCCTTGTTTCTCGGTATTCATCCGCGGGCCGGTGTCCGTCGTCCGGGGTCGTCTTCTGTCAGGGTATTTCTGCCGCCGCCCCCTCCCGCAGTCGAAATGCGCTCCCACGTCCGCCCCTCGCATCTGTAACGTACACCCGGCGGGGTCCCGTCCGTCTTGCATTCCGGCCCCTCAATGCTCAGCTTATTGGTGCGTGAGAATGCTCTTAAACGTGTGCTTGCTTTTTTCCTCGAACTGCCTCTGTCCCCCACGTGCTTGAGTGTGGGCGAGGAGACGAATGGACGAGGGGGCAAATGGACGTGTCTCCAAAGCGCCCATTTTGCTCTCTCCCGTGCACTCCCCCTTCCCGTTCCATTCTCGCCCGCCGACACCAACGGCGCCGCATCCCGTACCGATAGTAATCGTGTACGGCACACGACTGGGCCGGGGTGATCGTCGGGAGCGTTTGCACGGTTTGGCAAACCCTTCTATCATCTCTCGTCCAAAGTGGCCCAAATTCCATGCGTCTCATTCTCGGTCTTCTCTGCTCCGCCATCGTCTTCGTTGGATGCCAGGGAAACGATCAGGGAGCCAGCCCGAATCTTCAGGAGCGAATTGACTCCTTGCAGACCGCCAATCAGGCCCTGGAGCGCCAGGTCCAGGCCCTCCGCGATTCGTTGCAAGCCCAGGCGGACGGGACGATGCTTCAGCCCCCCATCTACTTTCCTTCGGGGAGCGCGTGGATTTCCGATCGAGGCCGACGCCAGCTCGACGAGCGTGCGCAGACGCTCAAGGAAGAGTATCCGGACGCCGACTTTCGCATCAGGGGATACACCGACCCCGTACCCATTGGCCCGAACTTAAAGGAGACGTATCCGAGCAACTGGTACCTGTCGGCCCAGCGCGCGGCGGCGGTGGCCCACTACCTGGACAAAAACCACGGAATTCGGACAGAAAGCATCGAGATTGAGGCGTTCGGTCCGCGCGCGCCGGTGGGCCCAAACGAGACGCCAGAGCGGCGCCGCGAGGATCGCCGCGTCGAAATTGTGGTTGAGGACGGTTCGTAAAGAGGTGGACGAGAATGCTTCCGCGCGGGACGGGGTTTGGCGTGTGCACCCCAAAAAAGAAACCGACAGGCCCGAGACGGTCGGGCCTGCCGGCTGAGAACACGACGCGCAGGGGATTCTAGGACATCACCTCCACGGTGCTGCGGTCCCCAAGGGTGGCAAGCGCATCGGACAGGTCGTTCGGGTCGTCGATGACGGTATGGGCCCCGTGCTCCTTCAGTAGAGGCTCGTGCTCGTCGGCGTCCACGTAGGGAGGGACGACCCCGATGCTCCACATGCCAGCCTCCTGGGCAGCGGTCATGTCGTCGACCGAGTCGCCCACGTACACAGCCTCGTCGGGGTCGACCGGGCAGCCAGCGGCGGCCAGCATCGTAAGGGAGTGTTCGAGGGGAAAGGGATTGGGCTTCTCCCGATCGCCCTGCTTCTCCTTGCCCACCAGAAGGGGGAAGTAGTTCTGCCAGTCCTGATGATCGAGCGTCCACTCCGCCTCCTCCTCGGGCCGTCCGGTGACGATGCCCAAGATGTAATCGTCGTTGAGGAGGTCGAGGGTGGAATCGTCGATCAGGGGTGGCTCCTCGGTGATGAAGCCGTCCCAGTCGTCCCCGCGGTAGCGGTCCTGGAACTCCTCGATCACGCGGCTGATCGGGACCTCCATCGCCGTGTCGGTAATGATGGCGTGCGTGAGCTTCCAGTCGTCCGCGAAGCCCCCATAGTTCTTGTACCGCTGAATGGCATTTTCTCCGATCTGGCGACCGGTAAAGTGCTCAACGGTCTCTTCGATTGCGCGGCGGTACGAGCGCGAGACGTCTACCAGGACGCCATCCATGTCGAACAGCAACGCATTCAATTGTACGTTCTCGGGCATGGAGCGGATTGGGAATGTGGGTGAGAGACATTAGCGATCAAGCTTTTCACACAATGGGAGGCCGGTTCGGTTCCGGAGAGAGCGTGGGGAGAGCGGGAATGGGCGAAAGGGGGAGTGGCGCTCCACTCCTCCTCTGCACGCCGGCATTCCCACGAGCCGGAGAGTACCGCCCAGAGGGGCATCGACGGAGTGCCGTTGCTGCTATTTGTTCCCCTCCTTCTCATTCAGCAGCGCCTCCACAGCGCGGCGGAGCTGCGGGTCCTCGCCCTCGGCCTTGATGCCCGGCGGGTTCTCAACCCGGATGTCCGGACGGGCCGGGCCGTGCTCCATGTTCTCGTCGGTCTGGTAGACGTACCAGCCGCGGAACGGCATGCGCACGAAGGAGCCGTCGATCAGCCCGGTTCCGCCCGTCGAGATGACGGCGCCGAAGGTGGGCTGCCCCACCAGTGTTCCGTGGTCGAGGTTCTTGAAGGCGTGCGAGAAGATTTCGGCGTTCGAATAGCTGGTCTCGTTGGCCAGGGCGGCCACGGGTTTTGTCCAGGCGGCGTAGGGCAGGCGCTCGCCAAACGGATAATGCCCCCGAAACTGCTCGTGATTGTCCTCCGGGTCGTCCGTGGCGCCGCGGGGCACGGTGTAAGCGTGGCGCTGCACGTTGAGGACCGTCATCAGGTAGTCGGTCGTCCAGCCGCCGCCGTTGTAGCGGACGTCGATGAGGAGGCCCTCCTTGTCGTGGCCGCTGGCGTAAAGTTCGCGCTCGAAGTGCTCGAAGCTGTCCCAGTTCATGCCCTCCACGTGGATGTAGCCGAGACGGCCGTCGGAGTACTCCTCGACCAAGTCCTTGCGGGCCTCCACCCACTCGCGGTAGAGCTCGTCACTGAGGTCGCCGGTAGGTCGGATGCGGACGGTGTGTCCCTCTCCATCGGGGCCGGTCACGCTCAGGAGGGTTTTCTCCTTGACGGTTCCCTCCAGCAGCTGGTAGAAGTTGTCGGCCTCGGCCACTGGCTGACCGTCGACGGCGGTGATGACGTCGCCCTCGCGGAGCGTGCTGGCCTCGCGGTCGGCCGGCGAGCGGGGGACGACCCGCTGCACTTCGACCCCGTCGTTGACCGGGTCGAGCTCCACCCCGAGCCGACCGGTGCGCTCATTCTGCGTTTCGGCCCGGTCCCCAGCGCCATAGCCCATGTGGCTGGCGTTCAGTTCGCCGAGCATGCGGTTGACGACGTCCTGGAAGTCCTGCGTGGTGGAGGCCTCCAGAGCGCGGGGGCGGTACTCCTTCAGAAGGGCGGTCCAGTCGTCCCCGTGGAAGTTGGGGTCGTAAAAGCCCTGGCCGAGGGCCCGGCCCACCTCGTCGAAGATCTGCATCCGCTCGGTCTCGTGGTCCACAGTCATCGAGGCGGCGAAGGAGAGGCGCTCCAGGCTGTTTTTCGACGTGGGCACCCGGGCGAGCCGACCACGGGAGTGAGTAAACGTGATCTGCGACTGGTCCGGAGTCAGGCGAACGCTAGACGGCTCCACGCCGCCCTTAGTGACCCGCTTTCGCTCGGAGCCGTCCCACTGGATCTGGTAGAGATCCACCTCTGTGTCGTAGTCGGCGGTCCACCCGTCCTCTCCCGCCACGAAGTAGAAGGTGTTCCCCTCCGTGCCAATGACTGGCTCGTCCTCCCCACCCGGCATGGCCGTGACGCGCTCGAGGCGGTCGTGGATGTTGTCGAGGTCAATGTCCACCTCTGGTGGATCGTCGGATTCGTTCTCTTCGGTGTCATCCTCGTCCTCCATCTCTTCCCAGTCGCGCTCAGTCCTCTCCCAGTCCTCCTTCTGCAACCAGGCGAACCAGACGTCGGCGTCGTTGCCGCTGCGGTCGGAGACGAAGCCGAGCTTCGAACCGTCCGGGCTCCAGACCGGCTTGCCGTCGCTCCGGGGGTGCTGGCTCACGTTGACCGGGCCTACCGAGTCGTCGGCGGCGTGGATGAAGATGTCCGAGTTGAAGTTGAGGTTGTCCCGGCTGTAGGCGAGCCACTCGCTGTCAGGACTCCAGGCGACATCGGTCGGGGCATTCCAGCCCTCGACCAGCACGGTCTCATCCTCGAATGTGCCGTCCGAGACGGCGGTGGTCACGAGCTGGCCCTCGCCGTACGGCGTCATGGCCCCCCGGCGGACGGCAACGTGGTCGTGGTCGGGGGCCATTTCCAGCACGCGCTCGTCCTCGGGCGTATCCGTGAGGCGCTCCACGCGGTGCTGGAGGGCGTCGTACAGGTCGCCGGGGTGCTCGGGATCGGCCGATGTGAGGCGGTAGAGGTCGTACTGGTTGCCGTTGCGGTCCGACGAAAAGACGAGCGTGGAGTCGTTCATCCACGCCACGCTGCGGTCCCGATGCGCGTGCTCGGTGAGACGGGTGGTGCGGGGTTCGTCCGTCTCGTTTTGCATGAGAAAGAGTTCCCCGCGGAGGACGAGCGCGATCTGCTCCCCGTTCGGGGCCACGGCGTAGTCGCGGAGGCCGTTGTCCATCTCCACTTTCTCGGTGGGGTCGAACCGGTAGTCGGCCGGGACGGTCACGTCGAGTGGCCGCGACTCGCCGCCGTTCTCAATGACCTGCACATCGGTGCGTCGCTCGAAGGCAATGACGGAGCCATCACTACTGGCGCTGAGGGCGCGCACGCCGTCCTCCTCAAACGTCGTGACGGCCTCGGGGGCGCCGTCGGCTGCGCCCTGGTCGGTGATCGCTTGTCGGTGAACGTTGTAGGTGCCGCTCTGCTCGCTGACATAAAGCAACGTGCGCGGGCCGGACCACACGGGATTGTGGTCGTTGCCCGCGTAGGTCGTGACCTGGGTGTACGAATCGTTTTCGGCGTCGTAGACCCAGACGTTGCGGTCGGCCGGGCCTTCGTACCCTTTCTTTTCGGTGCCATTGTAGCCCCGTTCGAACGCAATGAAGCGCCCGCCAGGAGACATGCGGGGGGCGCTGCCGACGGCGTCGAGCAGCCGATCGGGCGTGCCGCCGTCACCGTCGACCGCATAAATTTCGTCCGACCACTCGGCCTGGGCGTAGGTGCGATCCGTATCGAAGAGGATGCGGCCGTCGGGCGTCCACCCGCCGATGGCGTCGTCCGTGGAGTGGTACGTGAGGCGAGTCGGCGTGCTGCCGGCCGCGTCCATCACGTAGAGGTCGTCGTTGCCGTAGCGATCGCTCGTGAACGCGATACGGGTGCCCCCGGGGGCCCAGCGCGGCTGCCCTTCATACGCCTCGTGGATCGTGAGCCGCTCGGGCGTGCCGCCGTCCACGGGTACCGTCCAGAGGTCGCCCTGGTAGGACACCGCGATCCGGTCGCCGTCCGGGTGGACGGCAGGGTGGCGCATGAAGGGATCGGTGTCCTGGGCGATGGTAGGGAGGGCGAAAAGGCTGAGGACGAGGACAGACGCGAGGACGCGGTGCAGCATGGGCGTGGGGACGGGAAAAGACAAGCAGAAATGTACGGCTTTTTGTACATGGATACCGGTATGGAGTTGCACGCCCTTCCCCGCACCCACGTCGCTCCTGTGCGCATTCGCAGCCTCTAGGTGTAGTTGGGAACGCAGAGCAGAGGAGGGGTCGGGAGGGGTCGTCATCGCGTCCGGAGGCGCGGGCCGGCCAGGGCATGCTGAGCAATTTGTCGT
>CAZMDV010000062.1:0-11195 GCA_964564875.1 uncultured Salinivenus sp. | reverse complement strand
TCGGCGTGTTCGGCCAGGCTCTCCCGGGCCCACTCCGGCAGGCACTCGTAGGCGTCGTACGTGTTGGGACGGAAGTGGACGTGGTTCATGGCAAGCTCGCGGCGAACGACAAGCTCCTCGATGTAGGACTCAACGTCCGACTCCGGTCCGTCGGCCTCGCGGACCTGCTGGGCCAGCCACACGGGCGAGATCTGGCCGAAGTGCAAGTACTTGCTCATGTGCGAGACCGCACTGGTGTGGATCTGGTTGCGGTTTTCGTCGTAGCCGTCCAGGTGTTCTGCGAAAAAACCCTCGAGGACCTGCTCGGCCTCGGACGCTCC
This sequence comes from uncultured Salinivenus sp., assembly GCA_964564875.1. Lineage (GTDB taxonomy): Bacteria > Bacteroidota > Rhodothermia > Rhodothermales > Salinibacteraceae > Salinibacter. Next base: position 10,875 of record CAZMDV010000062.1, on the reverse strand, counting down.
GCCATGATACAGGTCGGAGACTGGCTCAACAGACCGGTCAAGATCCAGCCGATCGGTGACGGCGCCGACGTCATCGAGCGAGAGCCCTTCGTCGACGTCCAGTCCGAGGGACGGTGTTTCGACGGGCGCCGGATCTGGCAGCTGCAGGCATCGTTCCAGGTGCTCGTGGATCTTTGAGCGGATGGTGCGAGCGGCATACTCGGCCTTGTCCGTCACCGTCTCCACGGGCACCACCACGTCGCCCTCCACCTGCTCGACACGGCAGGGCGCCTCGGCCGCGACCCGGGACCGCCATTGCTTCTGGTGCCGGAGGTATCCGCGGTCGGTCACAAGAAGGGCCGCGTCGTCCGCGTAGTCGAGGGCCCCCTCATCGGGGCACCCGTGAGCCACCACCATCTGAAGCCCCCGCTCCGCGAGCCGCCGCTGCGTCTCACGCAGCCCTTCGAGCATGAAGGTGTAGTGACGGAGGTTGGCCTCCGGATAATCGTCCATGAGGCCGAAGACGACCAGCAACGGGAGCCCCTCCTCGTTCGCGTGCCGGAGGGCCCGCTCCAAAGCCGGGTTGTGCTGAGCCCGCTGGGACTGCTGCATCCAGTACAGGACGTACCGCCCACCCTCACGGAGGCCCCGATCGTTAAGGGGCTGAATGCGGTCCGGGACGAGATCCGCCATCGGAAGGTCGAAGGGTTTTTGTGCCAACGTGTGGCACAAACGGAGTGGACAGAGGCGTTTTCCCCACCCTTCCGCCGCGGATCTAGACGTGACCGAATCGTTTCTTGCGGGGTCCTATCCAACAGGCTCTTCTTGAACAGACCCTCCCACGTCTACAGTCCCCACACTCACACCGTCGGTGGGGAAGCTCAGCTGGTTCTCGGCAGACGCGACGACGGAGGCGACCATCGTGTCGCCCGTCACGTTGTTCGTCGTTCGCAGCATGTCGAGCGGACGATCCACCCCGAGAATGAGGGCGAGGCCGGCGCTCGGTACCCCAATCGACTCCAGGATCACCACGAGCATGACGATCCCGGCGCTCGGCACCGCCGCGGTTCCAATCGATGCCAGGACGGCGATCAGGATGATGTTCAGCTGCTGCGTGAGGGCGAGACTAATGCCGAGCACCTGTGCAATGAAGACCGCCGAGACTGCCTGGTACAGGGCCGTTCCGTCCATGTTAATGGTGGCGCCCAGGGGGAGTACGAAGGAGGAGACTTCCTCGGATACCCCAAGGTTCTTTTCGCACACCTCCATCGTGACCGGCAAGGTCGCCCCGCTCGACGAGGTGGAGAAGGCCACGAGCTGCGCCGGGGCGATGGCCCGGAAGTAGTCCGGCACCGAGATCGACGTAAAGGATACCATGAAGAGAGGGTAGACCGCGAAGACCATGATTGCCAGCCCGGCGACCACTACGGCGCAGTAAAACCCGAGCGCGCCAAGCAGGCTGGCAAGGTCCGCGGGACTCCCGGCCGCGATGGAGGTGATCGCATCGGCGAGAAGCCCGAACACCCCCACCGGTGCCATGAGCATGATCACCTCAACGGCTTTGATAATCACCTCGAACAGGCTGTCGAAGAACGTCAATAACGGCTTCGAACTCTCTTCTGGAATCAGGAGCAGCGCGATCCCGAAGAAGATGGCGACGAAGACGACCTGGAGCATATTTCCGTTGTCCGAGGCCGACTCGAAAAAGTTCGGCGGCACCATGTCGACCAGCGGCTGGAGCGGGCCCCGCCCTTCCGCTTGCTCCGCCACCTCCATGCTTTCCTCAATGTCGCCCTGATACGTCTGCTCCAGCTGCGTCCGCATCTCCTGCGGCACTGTCTTGCCGGGTTGGAGCGTATTCACCAGCACCAGCCCGATCACGAGCGCGAGGGTCGTGGTCACGACGTAGATCCCGAGCGTCTTCCCACCGATCCGAGACAATTGTTCGAGGTCCCCCAGCGACGCTACCCCCACGATCAGCGACGCTAGAATCAGCGGGACGGCGATGAGTTGGAGGAGATTTAGGAAGATGGTCCCAAACGGAGCAACCCAGTCGCTGGTGAACTGCCCCCATCCCGCAGACGCGGCGATCACCCCGTAGATGAGTCCCAACACGAGGCCGATGATGATTTGCCAGTGGAGCTTCTTGTACCAGGGCATAGACACATCCAATTTGGCACAGGATACGGATCGCGCAGAGCCAAGCAGGACTCGGCACGCCTAAACTAAAGGCTCATTCTCCTCCTCCACAACCTTCATCGCTGGGTCCGGTGTTTTTGTCCCCAGTGGTAACACTACACGACCGTGGTCCGCGCCGTCCGTCGGCTAGCCTACGAGCAAAATCCCTGCGAGGGCGGTGAGGGCTCCCACGGCGGTGCCGATGAGATTCACGACATTGTTTCCAACGCCGGGGCACCCTCGTACAGGGCTCGCCGTCTCGGACGGAGGCGTCTCGACCAATGCTCCCGACAAGGCCCGGTACTGGGCCTGAAGAAACCCGCCGGCTGCGCTGTCGGCGAGCATGCCTGCGAGTCCAGCTCCGAGTAGAAGCGCGGCATCCCGCCACGCGGAGCCTGACAATCCCCCCCCGGACAGAAGCGCCGCGCCGACGACGCTGGCGGCCCCCAGGGCAGCCGCCCCGCACCCAAGGATCGTAATGGCCCCCGAGGTGCCCGCGGAAACTCGTCGCAGCGATCGCAACGACCATGGCAGAGACGGCGAGAGGGTCCCAAGCTCCGTAGCCCAGGTGTCGGCCGCCGCGGCAGCCAGGGCACCGACGAACGCCGCGTAGCCCGCGACCGATGCGTCCGTAAGACCGGAGGGCAGAAGTGCCACCACGGCCAATGCCGTCCACGCCACGCCTCCGTTTGCCAGGACCTGGGCCTGCGTCCGTCGCGGTGCGCCAACGGCCCGAGAAGACGCCCGCACCCAGTCCCCGACACTCGTGAGTGCGCTCGAAAGACCGAAGAAGACGATTCCCGGCACGATCCACGCCCATCCTCCCAATCCGACGAGCGACGCCGCAAAGAGGCCTCCCGTCGCTGCGCCCCGCCCGTCCAGCGCCCCCACGGCGTAGGCGAGCCCTCCGAAGGTCGCCCCCACGAGGAGAGCAGCCCCTAGCTGCCCGGCACTTAAGGCCCGCATCTGGACAGGAACCAGCACGAGGATGAGTGCACCGACAATGAAGAAATTGTCCCAGCCCCGCTGGCTGATGGCTTCGACCGGAGTCGCCACGAGTGTGGCACCAATGGCTCCCAGCAGCACGCGAACCACCGGCCACTGTGCATGGGTGGCAAGCAGCAAAATGGTTAGGGTCAGCGTGAGTGCGGCGAACGTCAGGCTTCCCGCGACGGTGCTTTTCCGGAGGTAGGTGTCTGTCCTCGACCACGTTTCGCCTGCCCATGACGCAGCGGGATCGGCCAAGGCGAGGACGAGGTATGCCCCCTGGAAAGCAAGAATACGATCCGGCGCTACGGACCAGGTCGCCGCCAGCGCGGGGAGGACAGAAAGGGGCAGTGTTACGGTGCCCCAGCTCTGAGGGCGCGCCTCGTGGATGCCCGCCCACTTCTGCCTGGAGCGGGCGCCTGCATTGATCAGCGTGAAGGCAGCGGCAAGTCCGTAGACGGGCAGCGGCCGCGCGAAAAGGAACGGCGTGGTCGCGACGAAAATGCTCACGCCCGCGTGGACGAGGCGACGCGTGGTGTGGGCCGCTACGCCCCGGGCCCGCAGCATCTCCCCGAGCCCTACCAGTGCTCCGAGTCCGCCCAGGGCCGCGACGGCAATCAATCCCTCCCGGGCGAAAAGATGGAGAGCGGACGGCGGGGTGGGCATCACGTCGTGTACATCGTGGGATCACCGGCCCCAAACACCACCGCCCCGGCACGCCGAGACGGCGCGGCCGGGGCGGGAGCAGTGTTGCGCTGGATTGAGTACGAATTAGCTTTCAGAGCCGGAGGCCTCAATTTGCTCCACGTCCTCCTCGCTCGGCGCTCCGTCGCCGGCGGCCGCCTCGCCGTCGCCGCCAATTGCGGCCTGCAGCTCTTCGAGCTCGGACTTCGAGCCCACGACCAGATCGCGGTACTCGCGCTGGCCCGTGCCGGCCGGGATGGAGTGGCCCACGACCACGTTCTCCTTCAGGCCCTCAAGTGGGTCCGTCCGGGCGCGGATGGACGAGTTTGTGAGCACCTTCGTGGTTTCCTGGAAGGAGGCCGCCGAAATCATCGAGTCCGTCGCCAGCGAAGCCTTTGTAATGCCGAGCAGCACCGGCTCGCCGACGGCCGGGCGCGCCTCACGAACCTCGATCTTCGGCTTGTCCGCCCGCTTTAGCTCAGAGTTGAGCTCGCGCAGTTCGCGGCGGCTGATGACCTCGCCGATTTCGACGTCGGCGTCGCTCGGATCGGTGACGACGAATTTGTCGTAGAGGTCGTCGTTCACACTCGACATCTTCTGGCGATCCACCTTTTGCTCTTCCAGGAAGTGGGTGTCGCCCGGCTCCGTGATCTTGACCCGCTTCATCATCTGCCGGATCACGACCTCGAAGTGCTTGTCGTCGATGTCGACGCCCTGGAGGCGATATACCTCCTGCACCTCGTTGAGCAAGTGCTCCTGCACGGCGCGCGGCCCCTTGATGGACAGGATGTCGTGGGGGGCAATCTGGCCGTCGCAGAGCCGGTCGCCCGCCTCCACGTAGTCTCCTTCGTGCACCAGCATGTGCTTCGACAAGGAGACCATGTAGCTCTTCTCCATCTCTCCGTCCCGGCTGGAAACAATAACCTCCTGAGAGCCGCGCTTCTGGTCGCCGAAGCTGACGATGCCGTCAATCTCACTGACGACAGCGGGTTCGTCCGGCGTCCGCGCCTCGAAGAGCTCCTCCACGCGGGGCAGCCCCCCCGTAATGTCGCTGGTCTGTGCGGCCTGTCGCGGCATTTTCGCGAGGGTTTGGCCGGCCTGGACCTCTTCACCCTCCTCAATCTGAATGCGAGCATCGACGGGCATGTTGTACTCCCGCTCGTCGCCGTCTTCAGTTTCGATCACGAGGGCCGGCGTGAGGGTTCGCTCGCGGCTCTCCACGATCACCTTCTCCATGTGACCCGTCTGCTGATCCGTTTCCTCCCGATAGGTGGTGCCCTCGATCACGTCCTCGAAGCGAACCGTGCCGTCGACCTCAGTGAGAATGAGGCTGTTGTATGGGTCCCAGCTGGCCATCACGTCGCCTTCGTCGACTGTCTGGCCTTCCTCCACCAGCAACTCCGCGCCGTAGGGCACGACGTAGCTGGTCAACTCGCGCCCGTCCGCCTCAGGATCCATGATTCGGATCTCGCCCTGGCGGGTGAGCACGATCTCCTTCGGCCCGTCGGTGTCCTCGTACGTCACCGTGCGGAGGTTTTCAAACTCGACGGTGCCGTCGAACTTGGCCTGAATGGTCGACTCGGCCGAGACGCGCGTCGCGGTACCACCCGTGTGGAAGGTGCGCAGGGTCAGCTGCGTGCCGGGCTCCCCAATCGACTGGGCCGCCACGACTCCGACCGATTCGCCAACTTCGACCGTGCGGCCGGTGGCGAGGTTCTGACCATAGCAGAGCGTGCAGACGCCCCGCTCGGCCTCACACGTGAGCACCGACCGGATCTCGACCTCCTCAATCGAGGTCTGTGCAATACGATCGGCAACCTCGTCGGTGATGAGTTCGTTTGCCTCGACAATCAGTTCGTCGGTGCGCGGGTCGTAAACATCGCGAACCGACACCCGGCCCGTAATGCGGTCCGACAACGGCGCCACCACCTCTTCGTTGTCCTTGAGTGCCTCTACGCTGATGCCACGGAGCGTCCCACAGTCGTGCTCGGTGATCGTCACGCTCTGTGATACGTCGACCAGGCGGCGGGTAAGGTAGCCCGCATCGGCTGTCTTCAAGGCCGTGTCGGCCAGGCCCTTCCGTGAGCCGTGAGTGCTAATGAAGTACTCCTGCACTGACAGGCCCTCCTTGAAGTTGGAGAGGATGGGGTTCTCGAGGATCTCGCCTCCACCTTCCCCGATGTTCTTCTGCGGCTTGGCCATAAGTCCGCGCATGCCCCCGAGCTGGCGAATCTGCTCCTTCGACCCTCGAGCTCCGGAGTCGGCCATCGTGAAGATGGGGTTGAAGCCCTCCTTGTGCTCCTTCAGGGCATTGAAGAGGACCTCCGACACCTTGTTGTTCGTCTTCGTCCAGACGTCGATGACCTTGTTGTACCGCTCGTTGTCGGTGATGAAGCCCATCTCGTAGTTCTGCTCGGCCTCCTCGACCGTCTGGTTGGCCTCTTTGATGAGCTCCTCCTTCTCTTCCGGAACAATAATGTCCGAGAGCGAGAAGGTCATGCCGGACGTCGTCGAGCGCCGGAAGCCCATGTCTTTAATGGCGTCCAGGAAGTCGGCCGTCTCCTGGAAGCCGGTCTGCTTCAGCACGCGGGCGATGACCGGACGGACGTTCTTGGTGGTCAGCACCTCGTTGACGAAGTCGATCTCGTCGGGCAGTGCCTCGTTGAAGATTACGCGTCCGACCGTCGTGTCGAGCATCTCGCCGGATCCCTCCGGATCGCGGAGCTTGATTTTGGCGTGGAGCGCCACCTGATCCTGGTCGAAGGCCTGCCGCACCTCGTCGATGTTCGCGAAGCGCATGCCCTCGCCTTTCTGGTTGGACTTGGCCTTCGTGATGTAGTAGAGGCCTAGAATCATGTCCTGGCTGGGCACGGCGAGCGGTCCGCCGTCGGCCGGGCTCCGCACGTTGTGGCTCGACAGCATGAGCACCATGCTCTCGAGGCACGCCTCGTGGGAAAGGGGCACGTGCACGGCCATCTGGTCGCCGTCGAAGTCGGCGTTGTACGCCGGGCAGACCAGTGGGTGAATCTCGATGGCTTTGTTTTCGGTGAGGACCGGCTGGAAAGCCTGGATGCCGAGCCGGTGAAGCGTGGGCGCCCGGTTCAGCAATACAGGTCTGCCCTGTATCACCTTCTCTAAGATGTCCCATACGTCTTCCGTCTTCTTGTCGACGTACTTCTTCGCGCTCTTCACCGTCTTCACGATGCCGCGCTCGATGAGGCGGCGAATGATGAACGGCTTGAAGAGCTCGACGGCCATCTCCTTCGGAAGGCCACACTGGTGCAGTTCCAAGTGCGGCCCGGAGACGATGACCGAGCGGCCCGAGTAGTCGACCCGCTTCCCGAGCAAGTTCTGGCGGAAGCGCCCCTGCTTGCCCTTCAGCATGTCCGACAGGCTCTTGAGCGGCCGGTTCGAGGAGCCGCGCACCGAGTTCGACTTGCGGCTGTTGTCGAAGAGCGAGTCGACCGCCTCCTGCAGCATGCGCTTCTCGTTCCGAAGAATGACCTCCGGCGCCTTGATGTCGATGAGGCGCTTGAGGCGGTTGTTGCGGATGATGACTCGGCGGTAGAGGTCGTTCAGGTCGCTGGTGGCAAAGCGCCCACCGTCCAGTGGCACGAGGGGCCGGAGCTCTGGCGGAATGACCGGAATAACCCGCATTACCATCCACGTGGGCTTGTTCTCACCCTCCTTGTTCGCTTCGCGGAAAGCCTCCACAACGTTGAGTCGCTTCAGGGCCTTCGACTTCCGCTGCTGACTCGTCTCCGTCTTCACCTGGAAGCGGAGGTCTTGGGCCAACTTATCGAGGTCCAGGCGTTCGAGCATCGTCTCGACCGCCTCGCCTCCAATCTTGGCGATAAACTTCTCCGGATTATCGTCCTGGAGCCGATTGTTGTCGTCCCGGATCTGGTAGAGAATCTCGTAGTACTCATCCTCAGTGAGGAGCTGATTCTCCTCGACCCCCAGCCGCTCAGCCGTTCCGGGCTGGATGACGATGTAGTTCTCGTAATAAATGACCTTCTCCAGGTCCTTCGACTTCAGGCCCAGGAGATGCCCAATCTTGTTGGGCAGCGTCTTAAAGTACCAGATGTGGACCACCGGCACACTCAGGGAGATATGGCCCATTCGCTCCCGTCGGACAGCCTTGCGGGTCACCTCCACGCCACACCGGTCACAGATAATGCCCTTGTACCGGATGCGCTTGTACTTTCCGCAGTGGCACTCATAGTCCTTGACCGGGCCGAAGATCTTCTCACAGAAGAGCCCACCCATTTCTGGCTTGAAGGACCGATAGTTGATAGTCTCCGGCTTCATTACCTCGCCGTAGGACCGTTCCAGAATGTCCTCTGGGGAGGCGAGGCTGATGGTGATGCTGTCGAAGTCGGTCTCGATCTCCTTCGAGTTACCGTACGGCATATTGGTTGGAACTATAGGATTGTAGCGTGCGGAGTAGAACGCTGGCAGCGGCAACCAGCGGACAGATTGAGTCGCTGGACCGCCTGAGATCGCCGTTCGTGCTCGACGACTAGTCGAGTGTCACCTCAAGACCAAGTCCCTGAAGCTCCCGAACAAGGACGTTGAAGCTCTCAGGAACGCCGGGGGACGGCAGGTTCTCACCCTTGACGATCGACTCGTAGGCCTCGGAGCGGCCTTCCACATCGTCCGACTTGTAGGTGAGCATCTCCTGCAGCGTGTTGGACGCCCCGTAAGCGTAGAGGGCCCACACCTCCATTTCCCCGAGGCGCTGTCCGCCAAACTGGGCCTTTCCACCGAGCGGCTGCTGGGTGATGAGGCTGTACGGCCCAATGGAGCGGGCATGCATCTTATCCTCGACGAGGTGCTCCAGCTTCATCATGTAAATCTGGCCCACCGTCGTCTTCTCGTCGAAGGGTTCGCCGGTGCGGCCGTCATAAAGTTGCACCTTCCCGTCGCGGGGCAGGCCAGCCTTCTCCAACTCGTCGCCCACGTCTTCGAGCGAGGCCCCGTCGAAGATGGGGGTAGAGTACTTCACCCCGAGCTTGTCCCCGGCCCAGCCGAGAAGCGTCTCGTAAATCTGGCCGAGGTTCATCCGCGACGGAACGCCGAGCGGATTCAAGACCAGGTCGACGGGCGTACCGTCTTCCAGGAAGGGCATGTCTTCGACGGAGGCGACCTTCGCGATTACGCCCTTGTTGCCGTGGCGTCCGGCCATCTTGTCGCCCACCTCAATCTTCTTCTTGCGGGCCACGTAGACCTTCGCCATCTGCACGACGCCGGAGGGCAGCTCGTCGCCCATCTCGACCTGGTGCTTCTGGCGCTTGGTCGAGCCCTCGATGTCCCGACGGCGCGACTTGTAGTTCCGGAAGAGGGTCCGAATCTGATCGTTCAACGCCTCGTCGTCGGTAAACTCGGCCCGTGTGCTGATGTCGGCCGGGTCCACGTCTTCGAAAGCGTCCTCATCGAACTCGGCCCCCTCGCTAAGAATAACCTCGCCGTCGCGGTCTTCGAGCCCGGCGCTTGTGGCGTCCTCAACTAGGCTGAAGAATTTGTCCCAGAAGCGCTCGTTGAGATCTTCGAGCTTGCGCTCGTGCTCATTCTCGATGTTTTCGAGGCGCTTCTCCTCCATCTTCTTCGAGGCGGGATCGAGTTCGCGGCGGCTGAAGAGCTTCGTGTCGATGACAACCCCGCCTTCCATGCCCGGCTTTGCTTTCAGTGACGCATCTTTCACGTCGCCGGCCTTGTCGCCAAAGATGGCGCGGAGCAGCTTCTCCTCAGGCGTGGGGTCGGTCTCGCCCTTCGGCGTGATCTTGCCGACGATGATGTCGCCGGGCGTGATTTCGGCCCCGACCCGCACAATGCCGCGCTCGTCGAGGTCCTTGGTGGCCTCTTCGCTGACGTTCGGAATCTCGCGGGTGAGCTCCTCTTCGCCCCGCTTCGTGTCGCGGACCTCGTGCTCGAATTCCTCGATGTGGACCGAAGTATATACGTCGTCCGCGACGAGCCGCTCGCTAATCACGATCGCGTCCTCGTAGTTGTATCCGTGCCAAGGCATAAAGGCACACAGGACATTCTTGCCGAGGGCGAGTTCGCCCTTCTCCATCGCAAAGCCGTCTGTCAGGACCTCTCCTTCCTCGACCCGGTCGCCGGCCTGCACGATCGGCTTCTGGTTCATGCAGGTATCCTGATTGGTCCGGCGGAACTTGGTAAGCTCGTACTCCTGCACCGGCTCGCCGAAGCTCAGATCTGTCTCTTCCTGCTCCTCGTCGTAGCGCACTACGATGCGCTCGGCGTCGACGTACTCGACTTCGCCGTCACCCTCCGCCACGACGCAAGAGCGGGAGTCCTTGGCCACGCGGTCTTCAAGGCCCGTCCCCACAATGGGGGAGTCGCTCCGCAGGAGCGGCACGCCCTGGCGCTGCATGTTCGAGCCCATCAGCGCGCGGTTCGCGTCATTGTGCTCCAGGAACGGAATGAGGCTGGCCGACGGCGAGACAATCTGGTTGGGGGCCACGTCCATATACTGGACCTCTTCCGGCTTGACGACCGGGAAGTCGCCCTGATGCCGGCAGCGCACCTCCTCGTGCTTGAAAGTACCGTCGTCGTCGATGGGCGCATTGGCCTGCGCAATGATGGCCTGGTCTTCTTCCTCGGCCGAGAGGTACTCCACCTGATCGCTCACCTGGCCGTCCTCGACGACCCGGTACGGCGTTTCGAGGAAGCCGAAGTTGTTGATCGTGGAGTGGACGCAGAGCGAGAGCATGAGGCCGATGTTGGGCCCCTCCGGCGTCTCAATCGGGCAGAGCCGACCGTAGTGGGTGTGGTGCACGTCCCGGACCTCGAAGCCCGCGCGCTCTCGCGTGAGTCCGCCGGGCCCCAGTGCCGACATGCGGCGCTTGTGGGTCATCTCTGCCAGCGCATTGGTCTGATCCATGAACTGGCTGAGCTGGTTCGTCCCGAAGAACGTGTTGATCACGCTCTCGATGGTCCGGGCATTCACCAGGTCCTTCGGGGTAAATTTGTCGGCGTCCCGCAGATTCATGCGCTCCTTGATCGTGCGCGCCATGCGGGCCA
>CAZMDV010000061.1:0-11253 GCA_964564875.1 uncultured Salinivenus sp. | reverse complement strand
AACCGCTACTACTTCTCGCAGCAGGACCGCGACGGCATCATCATCGACGAGCGGTTCAACGGCGGCGGCTCGGCGGCCGACTACATGATCGACGTGATGGCCCGTGAGCTGCACGGCTTCTTTAACAACCCCGTCGGCGACCGCGACCCCTTTACCACGCCGGGCGCCGGCATTTGGGGCCCCAAGGTGATGGTGACCAACGAGGCGGCCGGCTCCGGCGGCGATCTCCTGCCGTACATGTTCCAGCGGATGGAGATTGGACCGACGGTGGGGCGCACCACATGGGGCGGCCTCGTGGGCATCTGGGACGCGCCGCCCCTCATCGACGGCGGCTACCTGACGGTGCCGCGCGGGGGCTTCTACGATCGCAACGGCGAGTGGGCCGTGGAGAACGAAGGCGTGGCACCGGATGTCCGGGTGATTCAGACGCCCCGCGAGGTGATCGACGGAGCCGATCCGCAGCTCGACCGCGCCGTAGAGGAGGCGCTCCAGCGCCTATCCGAGGAGGATCCGGTCCTGCCGGAGCCGCGCCCGCCCACCCCGGCGCCGCGGGGGCAGCAGTAGAGCCCGGGCGGCGGGCACCTCCCGCTCCTCTCATTCCTGTGAGTCAATCCCTGGAGCCGTGGCAAAGTCGCGTCCTAAGACCATCCAAATCTTCCTCCCGGACGACAACGCGCGGGGCGCCTGCATCACCGAGATCACGAGCCGGACCGTGCAGGCCATGCAGATTCCCCGGTCCGAACTCGACGTAACCGCGGCCCGCGACGAGGTGCAGCGGGTGGGCGTCTACGTCCTCTTCGGCGAGACGGAGGGATGAGCGCGGAGGCCCGTCGCCTGCATCGGCGAGGCCGAGAACTGCTACAAGTGGCGCGGCGGGCGTGGTGCTCGGCCGATCCAGCAACGAGTGGCGCGAATGGGTCGACGCGGAGGGCTGCACGCTCGACGAGCTAGAGCGGCAATAAGAAGGGATGCTACTCGATCTCCTCTCCTCTTGGGAGTTGCACGGTGAAGCAGGTGCCCGTCCCCTTCTCCGTGTCCACTGCGATCTCGCCGTCCATTCGGTCGACCACCTGCTTTGTGACCGCCAGGCCCAGTCCGGTGCCCTCGTACTCCCGGCTCGTGCCTTCGGAGGCCTGCCGGAACGGCTCGAAGAGGAGGGAGACCTGCTCCGGGTCCATACCGATCCCAGTGTCTTCCACCTCGAGGACGGGCGTCGCGTCCGACAGCTGGGTGCGGACCCACACCGTTCCGTCCGCGTCGGTGTATTTGATGGCGTTGGACACCAGGTTGCGTAGCACGACCTGCAAGCCGCCCGCATCGGCCCGGGCCGGAGCCGTGCGGGTTTGGACGCGAAGGTCGACTCCTGCCTCCTCAGCCTGGGGACGGAGCTGCTGGGCGATCTCTTCAACCTGGGCGGCGAGATCGACCGGTTCCGGCGTGAGTTGCATCTCCCCGGCCTCCAGCTTCGAGAGATTCAGAACCGCGTTCAGTGTGTCCAGTAGGTGCTGGCCACTTTCCTCAATAAGGCCTGCAAACCGGGGCACCGGTCCCTCCGCGTTTGCGTCGATCTCGTCACCGATCGCCTCGGCGAAGCCGATGATGGAGGTGAGCGGAGTGCGGATCTCGTGACTCACGTTTGCGAGGAAGGCCGATTTCATCTGGTTGGCCTCCTCCGCCTCCTCCTTCGCCGCCAGGAGTTCTTGGGCCCGCCGCTTCCGCTCGGTCACGTCGCGGGCGGAGACGACCAACGAGACGACCTGCTCCGACCGGTCGGTAACGGGACGAATGACGCCGGCGACGCTGTAGGGCGTGCCCTCGTGCGTCGTGAGGTCTGCCTCGTAGTGTACGTACTCTCCGCGCGCGGCCCGTTCAACCTTCTGCTGGATGGCCGGGCGCATCTCGTCGTTCCACCAGGGGGTTTCCCAGAACGACCGGCCGGTGACCTCTGTCCCGGTGGCACCGATGTATTCCAGGGCCGTCTGATTGACGTCGAGGAGCGTCCCGTCGGGGTCGAGGAGGCCGACTAGAATGTTCGGGTCCTCGAAGATGGCCTGGTAGCGGCGCTCCTTCCGACGGAGTTCCTGCTCCCGCTCCTTGCGGTCGGTGATGTCGGTGTAGATGGCGTAGAACTCCGGCGGGCCGTCCGCCGGAGTGTGCCCGGCGGCCTGGAGTTGAAAGTCGCGCGGCCCGTCCGCTGCGGCCCGACGCACCTCGGTTTGCAGCGACTCGTTTTCCAGCAGGCGACGGTCGATTTCACTCGCCTTCTCCCGCTCTGCCGTCTCGCCCGCGGCCGGGAGGAGAAGTTCATTGGCGTTCTGGCCCTCGACGTTGGCAATCTCGACCCTAAACGTCTCCTCGAAGGCTCCGTTGGCGTTGGCGATGAGGGGCTCCTCGTCCTGCACCGTGCAGCGCATCACCGGCGTTGGGAGGCTCTCGAACAGGGTTGCGAATCGGTCCCGCTCCTCCCTGAGGGCGCGCTCGGCGTCCTTCCGGTCGGTGATGTCGAGAATCACGCCGTTAAAGATCAGCTCCCCTTCGCGTCGCCGTGGCGTCGAGGTACAGAGGAGCCACCGCCGCTCGCCGGAGGGCGTCTCAAAGGGCACCTCGTGCCGCCAAGCCTCTTCCCTCTCGACGGCGGTATTGATCGAGTCGAGAAACGCCTGTCGGTGCTCGTCCGGAATCTGCTCCACGAAGCGGTCGTGGAAGCCGTCCGGGTCCGGCGAAAGGGCGAGCAGCGACTCGGCGTGCTCGCTGACGAAGTGCGATCCAGACGAGCCGTCGGGCCGGAAGTAGGCCTGAAAGACGACGCCTGGGAGGCTGTTGGCGAGGCCGTGGAGCCGTTCCTCCCGGTCCCGGAGCTGCTCCTCGGCGGCGAGGTAGGTCTGAATCGCGATGCCCTCCACGAGGGCCACCGCCGCAAGGCTCGACAGCACGGCCCCGGCCTTGGGCAGCGGCGCGGGCCCGAGCAGGGCCCCTGCTGTTCCGAGCAGAAAGCCCACTCCCAAAAGCCACAGCACCGGTGCCATTCGCTGGGTGCCAATGGCCACCATGCCCGGCAGGGTGGAGTAGAGAAGAAGAACGCCCATGTCGTAGTCGCCGGAAAAGCCGTTTAGCGCAGCGACGACGACGAACCACCCCATGACGACGTAGAGCACCCCCTGCATCCAGGCCGCCACGTGGCGGCGCACCTCCTCGGCAACGTACGTGAGCCCGTAGAGCCCAACGAAGAGTCCGGCGACCGCGAGGCGTGCCCCCACGGAATTGACGGCGCCGGGATTAGTGGCGTCGTAGAGCGAGCCGAGAGCAAGCACCAGAACGGTCCCGAGAAGGCACATCAGACGGTGTCGTTCGACCGCCCCTTCGGTCGCCGAGGACAGATCGTTCTCGGTAGGACGGAGCGGGGAGAGGACGGAGGGGAGGAACTTCATGACGACTATGGTGGAACGGCTTGAAAACGGTCTCGGGACGCCGACACGTTATTCTGAACTGGACCCAAAGCCTTGGGTCATTCCCGCGAGGGGCTCTCCCAAGTGCCTCTCCCATTGTCGGGGGGTGTCCGAATTTCGTTCCGAAGGATCCGCCGATCTAGAGACTGTTTCTTCGGGGCAGACGTGGGACATCTTCGTTTTTGGTGGAAGGCTTAGTGCTTATTTGGACGCATGAACCGTAGGAGCAAAAACCATGAAAAGGATCCGACGGGCCGGTCATTTCTCGCCTCGGCCCCTACGGATCTTCTCTGCTGGAGGGGGCGGCGGGGACCGGCGCCATTCTCTCCTCCGGGTCGGCTACGCCTCCTGCGGATAGGTCACACCCCATTCGTCCCGGAGGGCGTCCATCGTCTGAAGGAGAGCGTGGCTCTCGTCGAGGGGCATCACCGGGCTTTCCGTTTGCCCCTCACGGAGGCAGTGCATGACGTGAGCCGCCTCGAACTGGTATCCATTGCCCGCATAGGGGCGAGCCCACGTCTCCGACGAGCCGTCGTTCGGAGTGAGTTCGAACGGCGCTCCCTTCCACCACGCCCGCGTGCCGCGGAGGCGGCCGTCGGGGCCGGCGAGCGCGCAGGTGCGTCCGGCGTCGGCCCGCACTGAGGCGTGCCACATCGCCTGCGTGCCGTCCTCGTAGCGGAAGACGGCGGCACACTGCTCGTCGACCCCGGTCTCGCCGAGCACGGCCGAAGAGGTCACGGCGTCCGGCGGCCCGAACAGGTCGAACGCAAAGGCAATGGGGTACACGCCGAGGTCGAGCAGCGCCCCGCCGCCGAGGGCCGGGTCGAAGAGGCGGTGGGTGGGGTCAAAGGGTTGAGCCACGCCGATGTCGGCCCGCAGGAAGTGCACATCGCCGAGAACCTGCTCGTCGTGGACGAGACGCCGCACGTCGTCCATGACCGGAAGGAAGCGGGTCCACATCGCCTCCATCAGAAACTGGTCACGGCGCCGCGCGGTCTCGATGAGATCTGCGGCCTGGCGGGCGTTCAGCGCGAGGGGCTTTTCGCAGAGCACAGCACAGTCGGCCTCCAGTGCCATCGTGGCGTGTTCGGCGTGGGCCGAGTGGGGCGAGGCCACGTAGATGACGTCGAGCTCCGAGTCGGCCACGAGGGCCTCGTAGGAGCCATGCCGGTGGGGCACATCGAACGTGTTGCCGAAGTCGTGGGCACGGTCCTGGGCGCGGGAGCCCACTGCCGTCAGCTCTGCGTCGGGGAGCAGGGCCAGGTCCGCGGCGACGAGATGGGCGATGGTGCCGGTGCCGAGGATGCCCCAGCGGATGGTCACGGCTGAAGGTTGAAAGTTAGAAGATGAGAAATTGGAGACCGCATGGCCATCTCGGAGTTGAGAGGTGGTCCTCATTGGCCAGTTCTCCGCGTCGCCCACTTCTCCATTCGCCCGCTCTCCCACTCGCCCCCGCGCAAAACGTTCACCGGGGGAGACGGACCCTGAACGTGGTGCCCACGCCCTTCTCGCTTTCTACCTCGATGGTGCCGTCCATAAGCTCCGTCAGCCGTTTCGTGATGGGCAGCCCCAGCCCACTACCCGTTTGCCCCGGGACGTCCTCTCCCTGAGAGAACGACTCGAACAGGTGGGGAAGGAAGTCGTCCTCGATGCCGATGCCCGTGTCTTCGACCTCGATCGTGATCGTCTCGTCGGTCGCGTGGAGGCGGAGCGTGACTGTCCCGCCGGCGTCCGTGAACTTAATGGCATTTCCGACCAGGTTGTCGGTAGTGCGGTGCAGCATTGTTGAATCGAGCTCCGCCGGCACAGGGCCCTCCGGCACCTGGGTGTCGAGCGTAATGTCCTGCTCGTCCGCCTGCGGCTGGAAGATCTCGGCGGTGCCCAGCACCTCGTCGACCACGTCGATCGATTCCGGCTCCGGCTCAACCGCACCGGTTTCCAGTTTCGAGAGGTCGAGAACCGAGTTGATGGTATCGAGCAGGCGGCGACTGCTCCGTTCGATGCGCTCGATGCTATCCCGGAACTCCTCCGGGGCCTCCCGGGCCAACAGCTCCGCCGACCCGATGATGGAGGAGAGCGGGTTGCGCAGGTCGTGGGTCACGTTGGCGAGGAACGAGGCCTTGAGCTGATTGGCCCGCTCGGCCTCCTCCTTGGCCGCCTTCAGCTCCCGTTCGTGCTGGACCTGCTCGGTGATGTCCTCGATCGAAAAGACCACCTGCCGGATCTCTCCTTCGGAGTTGTGGAGCGGCGCCCCGTTGACCGAGAGGTACCGGGTCGTCCCGTCGGGACGCTCGAACACGTACCGCTCTCCCGAGATCGGGGTGCCCTCCGTTAGAACGTGGTAAAACGGCCACTCGTCCGGCGGAAGCTCGGTTCCTTCAAGGTCGGAGAGCGTACCAGTCTCGGTGTGGGGCATCCCGTGGAGCGTGTCGGCCGCAGCACCGAGAATCTCCCGGGCCCGCTCATTGGAGAAGGAGATGTGCCCATCGTTGTCCACGATGACGAGGGCCGCGACGCTGGTGTCGATGATCGCCTCGGTGAGGTCCCGCTCGCGCCGAAGGTCTTCCTGGGCCTCCACCCGCTCGGTTACGTCGTCGAAATACACCGATAGGCCGCCCTCAAAGGGGAAGGCCTTCACCTCCAGCCACCGGTCGAGGGGCGGATAGTATTCGAGAAACTCGACCGTTCGCTCCTCCTCCATCGCCGTTTCGTACTTCTCCTGAAAGGTGGAGCCGACGGCCTCCGGAAACTCGTCCCACGTGTTTTGCCCGATTAGCTCCTCGCGGGGTCGTTCGAGTAGGGCCTCCGCCTGTGCGTTGGCGTAGGTGAGGGTCCAATCTTCGTCGAGCGCCACGAAGGCGTCGGTGATGCTCTCCAGGATGCGCCGTCGCTGTTCGCTGATCTCGCGGTGGGCTTGGCGGGAGGCATCCAGGTCGGATGCGTAGTGCCGGAGGTTCAGCTCGTCCATCACGACCCCCGCCAAGTCGTTAAGGCTCCTGCGGTCCTCGTCCGAAAACGACCGCGGGTCGTCGTCGATCAAACAAAGCGTGCCGAGGCGATAGCCGTTTGGGGCCGTCAAGGGGGCACCGGCGTAGAACCGGATGTGCGGCTCTCCGGTCACGAAGGGATTGTCGGCAAATCGATCGTCCTTCCGGGCGTCCGGCACCACCATCACGCCATCCCGCTGAATTGCGCGGGCACAGAAGGAGACCTCCCGGTCCGCGCGGTCCAGCGCAAGGCCATGCGTAGAGAGGCACCACTGGTGCTCCTGGTCGATGAAGTTAATCATGGCGATGGGCACGTCGAACAGGCGGGCGGCCAAGCGCGTGATGCGGTCGAATGCCTCCGTCGGGGGCGCGTCGAGGATGTTGTACTGTTCGAGCGTGCGGAGACGGGTTGCCTCCGGCTCATGGGCCTGAGATTCCGGCGGGGAGGCTTCCATGGGACGAAGGAGAGGTTAGCCCGGAAAAGTGCGGTGCCAACCGATATGCACGGGGCTGGGTCGGAAGCGGTTTCGAAATCTTGGAGATCCGCCCCCGGCAATCGCCTCGGAGCGACGGCAATCCGTTTGCCTCGTTTTGCAAGATCAGAATTTTGGGGCCCCGTCGCTCCCAGTCCGCCGTTTGCCCGTGCGCTTCCGGCGTCCGTCCTGCGATCAGAGGCAGTTGAGCCTCCATCGCTCGACCAAGCGTTAGCGTACGATCGCTCTGATGCTAAATGCAACGGTCCAGTACGCACGTTCACACCCCACCCGTGAACGAAGGGTCGACCGGGGGCCGAGTGGAACGAGGTCATGTTGTTTCAGGGGCGGTCGACCTTCCGCATGATGTTTCGGGAGAGGATCGGAGTGTTGAGATGACCTGCCCCTCGGCCCATACGCAGGAGACATGCACATCTGTCTTCCGAAAATGGTATGAGCCCCACACCGATGCGCCGGAGGGGTCAGGGCACCTCTGCGGTCATCGTTTCCTGAAGGGCCTCGCGAGTGGTGTCGAGCCGTTTCTCCAATGCGTCGCTGAGAACGACCTCGTAGGAGGGCCGCTCTGTGTCGAGGGCGCGGAGCCGCTCTGGCAGCTCCGAACGACGGGCCGACGCGTGCTCCTGGAGGGCCGCCAGCGGACGGCGCGCGCCCGCTTCCGTTCGCTGGCCATCGGCCATCACTCGCTCCAGCAGTGGGGCCCCGCTGACCTGTTCCGCCTCCGTCGCGATGACGTCCCGCACGGCGATCCCCTCCTCGTACTGCCGCACCACCTGCTTTCGGCCCGGCAGGTTCGACTTCTCCGCGGAGAGCTTCATTCGGGGCTCGCCCGCGTAGCCGGAGAGCTTGTACGCGCTGTCGAGGGCCGGCTGGTCGGCGGCGGTGCCCATCTTGGTGCCTACGCCGAAGCCGTCGATCGGGGCCCCGCGGTCGAGGAGCTCCGCAATCTTGTACTCGTCGAGCCCGCCGCTGGCGAAGATCATGATGTCCTCCAGGCCGGCCTCGTCGAGGAGGCGGCGGGAGTCGCGGGCCAGCTCCGCGAGGTCGCCGGAGTCGAGCCGGATCCCGCGGACCTGCGCGTCGTCACCCGTGTGGTCCATGAGGTCGATGACCTTGCGCACGCCGTCGAGCGTATCGTAGGTATCGACCAGGAGGATGGTCTCCGGATACAGGTCTGCGAACGCGCGGAAGGCCTCCACCTCCGAGTCGTGCGCCTCGACGTAGCTGTGGGCCATGGTGCCAGTAATCGGCAGGTCGTAGGCCCGTCCGGCGGCCACATTGGAGGTCGAGTCCACCCCCGCAATGAAGGCAGCGCGGGCAACTTTCATCGCCGCGTCGGTGCCGTGCGTGCGGCGCATGCCAAAGTCGGCCACAAGCCGATCCGCGTCGCCGATCTGAGCCGCCTCGACAACCCGGCTGGCCTTCGAGGCGATCGTCGTCTGAAACGTAATCTGGTTCAGCAAAAGCGTCTCGACGAGCTGCGCCTCCCCGATCGGGGCCACGACCTCGAGGATGGGCTCGTCCGGAAACACCGGCGTGCCCTCCGGCACGGCGTAGACGTCCCCGGTAAACTCGAAGCCCGAGAGCCAGTCGAGAAAGGCGTCCTCAAACCGGTCCTGCTCGGCGAGGTAGTCCACGGCCTCGTCCGAAAAGGAGAGCGTTTCCAGAAACTCCAGTGCCTGCTCCAGCCCACAGGCCAGCAGGTAGTTGCGGTCGCGCAGGCGGCGCACGAAGAGGTCGAACACGGCGGGCTCGTCCATCCCTTCCCGCCAGTAGGACTGGAGCATAGTGAGCTGGTAGAGGTCCGTGTACAGCGCGGAGGTATCGGCGCGGAGCTGATCGTCGAAGGGCATGGGTGTGTTGGGGGATGCGTGAAGAGTGATGCGTGACGCGTGAAACGTGAGGCGCGATTGGTACTCCAGCCCAAGATCACGAATCACTCATCACGTTTCACGGATCGGTTTTCGGGAAGAGGCAACCACGAACACTATCCGGCCCGTTTCTTGACAGGGAGCATGCATCTATGGACTCACGTCCAGCGACGCATTGAGCGCACGGTCGATGCGGGCCTGGGTCTCGGTCAGGTGGGCGCGCGTGTCCCGGTCGAGCCCAGACGCATCAAGGACCGGGTCGATTTGCGTAGAGAGCTCCCTGAGTTCGAGCCGGGCCATCGAGCGCACGTCCTCAGGCGCCTCCATCTGGTCGGCCCCGGCGAGGGTGATCGTGATCCAGTTGGTCTTGCCCATCATGAGCTCGGTGAGCACGTCCGTGTAGGTGCGTTGCAGGTTGCGGCGGAACGAGTTGATGGACGGCGCGCCGCCGTCGAGCTCGCTCCAGATGGCGTCTGTAAGGTCCTCGAACAGCGCGCCGGGGCGGTAGGTGGGGCCCGCCGTGCGCACCTCGGTGTCGATCATGCGCTGCAGGCGCGCCGGGTGGAGCAGCTCTCGGAGCAGGTTGGACTGCACGAGGTCCACGTAGTCATGAACGGGGTAGTCGACCGGGAGGCTCGGCGAGGTGCCCCAGTGAAAGTGTCGGTTCGGGGCGAGTTTGTTCAGGCGATCGGGCTCGAACTGGAAGGCGTCGGGGGCGAAGGCGCCGTCGATGAGCAGCTGCACGGCCTCGCGCTGCTCCTCCGCCGAAACGGGGCGGAGCGGCGTGCGGGCGTTGGGCGTGCCCTTGTGGTCGCGCGCTACGTAGCTGCCGCCCACCGTCTTGGTGACGGGCAGGAGCGACTGGTAGCGCGTGATGATGAGCGAGGTGGTGGCCTGGCGGAGGGGATAGTAGCGCTCGCCCTCGGCCACGAGCCGGTCGTCGAGCTTTGGCATCACCTTTCGGACTAGGTCCGAGCGGGTGCGGGCAAACGCCTTGGGGTCGTTCCCAAGCTCCCACGCGTTCGTCAGCGGGTCGACGGCGTAGCCGCCCAGCCAGTTGTCCTCGTCGGTGCCGTAGGTGTGCAGCGGGTCGCTCGATTCGGCGGCAATCTTGTCGAGGCCCGCGGTCTCAGCCGCCGCCGTATCGGCGAGGGATCCACTCCGCGAGAGCGGGCCGTTTTCGGACTGCTCGGTGATCGGCATGTAGCCGTACTTGATGGCCCACTCGTCGTAGGTCCCCACGTTCGGATTCCAGTAGTGCCCCTGCTCGTCCTCGTTGAGGGCCACGTTGACCGGCGCGTAGTCCATCACCGACAGGCTCACGCCGTGCTCGCTGGTGTAGCTCTCGTCGTGGAGCTCGTCGGCGGGGATGCCGGAGGAGGCCTTAAAGTTGTGACGCAGGCCGAGCGTGTGCCCCACCTCGTGCATCACGAGATCCTTGATGGCCGCGCCCAGGTATTTTTCGGGCATCGGCTTGCCGGGGGACATCACGCCGCGGGCGAGAAGCATCGTGCGCTGCAGGCCGAGTTGCTGTGCCTTGCCCCGCTCCGCCCAGCAGGCGCGCCGGGCGAGCTCCGGGGAGAGCACCTTGCGGAGGGCCTCCGGGGTGCGGGGCTGCACCGGCAGGTGCGCACCAAGTTCACCGTTCTTCGAGGAGCCAGGCGTCAGCTGGCTGTAGGACTGCTGCCATCCGCTCACGAAGGAGGAAGAGATGAGGATGTCGGCGTTCAGGATCTCCCCGGTCCGCGGGTCCGTCTGCGAGGGACCGATGGCATAACCCATCTGATGGGCCGCCGTCCACCGCACCGTGGAGTAGCGGATGTCCTCGGCACTCCACGAGGAGTCGTCGGGCGCGGTCTTGGCCACCACCGCGTTCTTGTAGCCGGCGGCGCGGTAGGCCTCGTTCCAGGCCTCGATGCCCTGTTTTACGTACTCGCGGTACCGCTCGGGCACGGTGCGGTCCACGTAGTAGACGATTGGTTCGGCCGGCTCCACGAGCTCGCCGCGCTTATAGGCCGCCGTGTCGCTGGGCGCGAGCCGCCACCGCTGCACGTAGCGCACGTACGGGTCGGCCGCCTGGTCGCGTGAGAAATCCTTGACCGTGTTGGTAAAGTAACCCACCCGGTCGTCGGCGAGGCGACGTTGCATCTTCGTCTCCGGGAGCTCAAACAGCGAGTAGCGCACGCCCACCGGCACGGCCCGGTAGTCGGGCACGGCCTCGCCCCCAATCAGCGGCGCACTCGACCCTTGATAGGTCAGCGAGACGTCGATTTCCGTGTTCTCGGGGAAGCCCATCGCCCGCTCCACGTAGCTCTTGCCCCGCTGGAAGGCGGCCGGCGCGCCGCCGAAGTAGAACTTGAGTCGTTCGCCGATTTGCGGGTAGTCCGACACGAGGAAGTCGTCGAACTTGACGAGCAGGTGCCCGGTCGAGTCGTTTTGGCTCACGATGTCGAAGGCC
>CAZMDV010000060.1:0-11525 GCA_964564875.1 uncultured Salinivenus sp. | reverse complement strand
CTACGTTTCAATCGTAAATGAGGAGGGTGATCCCGTGACTATCAACCCTAGCCGCATCACGGTGGAGAGTGCGGAGATCGGAAACACTTTTTCGGCCTATCGGCCGAGTGAGGCTCCCGGTGTGGTCAAGCGTGCGGCTCAGGAATCCCGCTCCCAGTTTGTCGGGATGAATACGGCTGCCGTCACGGGTCAGACGGCCGTCGGGGCCAGAGAGGGCGAGCCAGGCACTCGGGGATCGTACGGGTCCGATTCAGGGGACCAACTCTCCTTCCAGGATGTGATGCTGCAGGCGGAGACGCTTCCGGCTCAGAAAGCCGCCTCGGGGCTCGTTTTTACTCCCTTCTCGAGCGACCTCAGGAAGTTTACGATAAAAGTGCCCGTTGACGGGATTACCCACGCCTTCCAGTTCAACGTACAGCCCGTGGAGTAGCTGGTCTCTGCTGCCTAGGGAACGACTTCTTAGACTCTCGTCGGGGACGTGCTGACGGGAGCAGACGAGTTGACCTGTTCACTTCGCTCTCCACACGGCCTCGTTTCTTGTTAGAATACCAATAAGCCTTGATGGGAACGATAGATCTTGCCTCGCAGGTTCCTGCGGGCGTTACGTTTCGGGAAGCCTCCGACGGAATCGAATGCTACCGCCTCACCGAGAACGACCTCCGCATTCTCCTCCTGCCGCAGGACGGGGCGCCCGTTGCCACCAGCATGGTGACATATCATGTGGGGAGTCGCAACGAGCGCACGGGACACACCGGTGCCACGCATATGCTCGAGCACCTGATGTTTAAGGGTACCGAGCGGTACCACAAGCGGGAGGGCACGTCGATCTTCGAAACCCTCCAGCGCGTGGGGGCCAAGGTGAACGCCTCCACCTGGCTCGACCGCACCAACTACTTCGAGATGCTGCCCACCGAGCACCTCCCCCTCGCCCTCGACATTGAGGCGGACCGGATGCGCGGGGCGCTCCTCGATCCCGACGACGTGGAGGACGAGCGCACGGTCATCCTCAACGAGCGGGACCGCAACCAGAATGACCCGGTATCCCGCCTGTTCGACGAGGTGTGGGGGGCGGCCTTCGTGGCCCACCCCTACCACCACCCCACGATCGGCTGGAAAAGCGACATCGAGTCCATCACCCCGGACGGCCTCCGGGAGTTCTATGACACCTTCTACTGGCCCGACAACGCCACGCTCTCGATCGTGGGCCAGTTTGATCGCCACGAGGTGCTCGCCGAGGCCGCCGAGAAGTTCGGGGCAATCGACGCCGCGCCGCACGACATTCCGGAGGTCACCACCGAGGAGCCGGAGCAGTCGGGTCAACGCCGCGTCACGGTGCGGCAGGACGGCCAACTCGGCGCGGTCCTCATGGGCTACAAATCGCCGCCGGCCCTCGACGAGGACTCAGACGTGCTTGACGTTCTGGCCCGCATTCTCGCGTCCGGGAAGGGCAGCCGCCTCTACCGCCGCTGCACCGATCAGGGCCTCACGAGCGACGTGTTTGGCATTAATTTCCGCCTCCGCGACCCAGGGCTCTTCTCCGTTTTCGCGTATCTCGCGCCCGATCAGGACCACGAAACGGTCGAGGCCGCGATCGAAGACACCATCGAGGACATCAAAGACAACGGCGTGACGGAGAAGGAGCTCGACCGGGCCCGCAGCCAACTCCGCGCGCAGATTGCGTTCGACCGTGATGGGCCCATGCGGGTTGCCTCGCAGCTCAACGAAGCGCTGGCCGCCGGTGACTGGACGCTCTACACGGAGTACCTGGATCGCCTCGACGACATCGTCGTCGACGACGTACAGCGGGCAGCGCGGGAATACCTGACGACCGAGACGAGCACCGTCGGGCGATACGTGCCGACGGAAGCGTGAGGCGTGAAAAGTGAAACATGAGGCCTGAATGAGGAGTGTCGATTGTAAGTCATATCTCACGCACCACGCATCGAGGGGAACTGGTTTCCATTCCATCTTTCCAGCGGTTGTCTATGTCCAACTCATCTGGTTCTTCGCAGTCGAACACCACGCCCACCCTCGCGCCCCGCATCCAGGATCGGCAGGCCGGTCCGGCGCGGCTGCTCACGCTTCGCACCTCCGTGGACGGCATTGTGTCGTGGCGCGGATCGTTCGTGGCGAATCCCGATCCCGCCGCTGGGGACCCCCTGCGGCAGAAGCTCACGGTGTCGCTGCTGGACAAGGGTACGGAGCAGCGCGACCGGTTCGAACTGGCCCGCGTGCTTGAGGACTGTGGCGCGAAGCTCGACTTGTCGAGCGACGGGCTGTTCGTGGAGGTGTCGGGGCGCGCGCTGGTTGACGATCTGCCACGGGTGATGGACGTGATGGCGGAGATGCTCCGGACCCCCGCGTTTGACCCCGGAGAATTTGAAAAGGCCCGCGCACAGGTCGCTGCCGACGTGCAGCGCCGTATGGAAAAGACCTCGGCCCGGGCCTCCACGGGGCTCTCCCAGCGCCTCTTTCCCGAAGGCCATCCCAACCACAATCCCGCGTCGGAAACGGTCCTGGAGCGGCTGCAGAGCCTCACCATCGAGGACGTGCGCGACTATCACGACATCCACTTCGGGGCCACCGAGTGGACCTTGGCCGTAGTGGGCGACCTGGACCACGAGAAGGTAGGATCGGTCGTCGAAGAAACGTTCGAGGGATGGGCTCCGCACGATGCCCCGGCCGTCTACGACTCGGAGGCCGCGCCCACCGAGGTCGGGCGCAGCGTCGTGCCCATGCCCGACAAGTCAAACGTGGACGTGCGGCTGGGGCATGCCCTCCCGCTTCGGCGGGACCACGACGACTACACGGCCCTCTACGTTGGCAACTACATTCTTGGGGGGAACTTTGCAGCTCGGCTCATGTCGGTGGTGCGGGACGAACTGGGACTCACCTACAGCATCCGATCGAGCCTCTCCGGCGTCACAACGCGTTACGCCGGCTCCTGGCAGACGAGCGTCACTCTCAGCCACGATGCGCTGGAGGAGGGCATTGCCGCGACGAAGGATGTGATCCGCGACTTTGTGGAGGAGGGCGCCACGGCGGACGAACTGGACGCGAAAAAGACGACCATCACGGGATCTTACACGGTGGGCCTCGCCACGACCGAGCGCCTTGCGCGGTCGATCTTGACCAACGCAGAGCGCGGCTTCGATGTCTCGTACCTCGACACCTTTCCGAAAGAGATCCGGGCCCTCACGCTGGAAGAGGTCAACACCGCGGTCCGGCGGTACCTCGAACCTGAAGCCATCCAAGAGGCCCTGGCCGGAACCCAGTCCGAGCCGGTGGAGGTGGTTGGGTAGGCGGAGTGTGCCAGCGGATGTGGACGTTCACGGCGGAACGAACATGATCGCCGGATCGGGGCCAGCTCCGTGAAACCGTGATGCGTGACCCACGACTGATGGGACACATCCGTGAGAATTCACGCATCAGAAGCTGTTTGGTGGATGGATATTCAGCCGAGACACAGCACTCTACGGGAAAAATTACGCGTCATCCACCTCGTCCCGAATGATAGAGAGCTTTTCCTCCGGAGAGAGTGGAGATTCCTTGGGCATGAGAAACGCCAGCGCCAGGTAGCCCAGCACGAACGGTCCGCCGGAGCCAATCACTCCTACCACGAACGCGATGCGGACGAGGGTGGGGTCGAGATTCAGATATTCCGCGATGCCTCCGCAGACCCCAAACAGTTTCTTGTCCGTCCGCGACCGGGTGAGCTTCTTCTTGTCTGACTTTTTCGGCTCCTCCACAACCTTAGTCTGGCCCGTCTCCGCCTCCACCGCCTTTCTCTGAGTCTTGTCCTCCTCGTCGCCCGACGAGCTGGAGGAGCGCCAGGAGAGGAGGCCAAACCCGAGCAGAATGACCCCGACCCCGACGAGCCAGGGAAGAACCAGGTTCGAGAACGCCAGTCCCGTCCACACCCCGAGCTCACTCAGCAGGTAGATGGTGCCGGCCAGGATGAGCGTAAGGCCTGTCACCGTGGGAAGGTTGAAGAGGCTCGACGCCTTCGTGTCCTCGTCGAAGTAGAGATCGTCGAGTTCCTCCTCGGACACGTCGTCCAGGTCCAGGGTCGTCTCTCCAACCTCGAACGCAGAGGGCTGCTCGAAGGACTCCGTAGACTCCTCCGACGGGGATCGGGAACGAGAGCGCTCGCGGCTCGACATGGCTGAACGGGAGAGCTATGAAGGGAAACCGTTGGGGGGAGGCAACAAAAGCTAGTCTGCAATTTGGAGGACGCTCTGCTCCGTAACGAGGGCGGTCATCGGTACGTCGTGGGGCGAGCTAGGGAGCGAGGGGACTACGCAGGCCTCATACACCAGCGCAACCCGCGGGCATGTAACGGATTGGAGGAACGCGTCGTAGTAGCCGGAGCCATGGCCGAGTCGGTGCCCCCGCCGATCCGCCCCCAGGGCCGGGACGATCACAAGGTCGAGGACCCCGGGAGGCACCTGTTCGGTCCCGGTTGGCTCGCGGATGCCCCATCGATTCGTGCTCAGGGCCGTGGGCCCTGTGTAGCGCCGATGCTCCAGGGTGGGCGTCTCGGGCTCGAAGCTCGTAACGACCGGAAGCACCACCTCGGTGTCCAGGCCGCGGAGCGCGGCGATAAAGAGGCGGGTGTCAACCTCCCCCCGATCGCGGAGGGGCCAGTAGGCGTGAACGGTCTGTGCGGTGGCCACCTCCGGCATCGTTAGGGCACGATGTTCGATGAGGCTGCTCCGGGCTTGGTATGCACTGGGCGACAACGAGCGTCGGTACGCCCGAAACTTTGTCCGCCAGGTCTCTTTGGTCGGGGAGGTCACGGTCGAGGCCATAAAGACACAGGGAACGCCTGCCTTCGGCTACGCAGACACGTTCAGTAACGCAAATTGCCAGTGAATCGATCCCCGCACAAGGCGCCGAAAAGCGATGCCCGGCCGGGAATTGTTACAGACCCCTCCTCGCCCTATCGTGCCTCGGGGGCGGCGAATTATGGATGAACACCCCCGCGGAAATGGATCGAAGGACGGGACTCAGCACGTATAGAGATCGGTTAAGTCATTGGTTGAAGAAAATTCCTTCTGGCGGCCGACATCGACGAGACGAGTTGACCCCATCGATTATGTTTGAGAGCCTGTCCAAGAAGCTCGAAGGCGCCCTCCAGTCCGTTACCGGACAGGGCCGTATCGACGAGGTGAATATCGCCGAGACGATGCGGGAGATCCGGCGTGCCCTGCTGAACGCGGACGTCAATTACAAGGTCGCGAAAGAGTTTACGGACAACGTCAAGGAACAGGCGACCGACGAGGAGGTGCTCACGTCGGTTACGCCCGGGCAGCAGTTCACGAAAATCGTCCACGAAGAGCTGACCCGGGTCCTCGGCGGGGAGCACAAGGAGATTGAGATGGCGGAGACGCCGCCGACGGTCATTCTTGTTGCAGGCCTGCAGGGCTCGGGGAAGACCACTTTTTGCGCCAAGCTGGCGCGTCACTTCCGGAAAGAAGGGCGCGCGCCCATGATCGCCGCGTCGGACGTGTATCGTCCTGCGGCCGTCGACCAGCTCAAGACGCTCGCCGACAAGGTGAATGTGCCCGTCTACTCGATCGAGGAGGACGGAGAAATTGTGGAAGACGCCGTGCGCGTCGCCAACGAGGCCGTGACCGAGGCCCGCAAGACGGCCCGCGACGTCGTCATCATCGACACGGCAGGGCGCATGCACATCGACGAGGCGATGATGCAGGAGGTCGCCGACATCAAGGAGACCGTCGAGCCGAACGAGACCCTGTTCATCGTCGACAGCATGACGGGGCAGGACGCTGTGAACACGGCCAGGGAGTTCAACGAGCGGATTGACTACGACGGCGTCGTGCTCACCAAGCTCGACGGCGACACCCGGGGTGGCGCGGCGCTTTCGATCCGAACCGTGGTGGATAAGCCGGTTAAGTTTGCCTCCACTGGCGAGAAGCTCGACGCGCTCACGCCTTTCTACCCCGACCGCATGGCCCAGCGCATCCTGGGCATGGGGGACGTGGTCTCCTTTGTAGAGCGCGCCCAGGAGCAGTACGACCAGGAAGAGGCCGAGCGACTTCAAGAGAAGATCCGGTCCGAAGAGTTTGACCTTCAGGACTTTTACGACCAGCTTCAGCGCATCCAGAAGATGGGCTCGATCAAAGAGCTCATGGGCATGATCCCCGGGGTCGGCAATAAGATTCGCGACCTCGACATCGACGAGGATGCGTTCACGCACATTGAGGCCATCATTCAGTCGATGACGCCGGAGGAGCGCGCCAACCCCGACATCCTGAACGGAATGCGCCGCCGCCGCATTGCGCGCGGGAGCGGGACGGAGGTCCGGGACGTCAACCAACTCATCCAGCAGTTTGAGGAGATGAAGGACATGATGAAGACGATGCAGAAGATGACGAGCCAGGGCCGAGACGTGAGCATGTCCAACCTTATGAACAAGATCACTGGGGGAGGCGGTGGGGAAAGCCGTAGTCCCCGTTAGTGCACTGTTAAGGATATGATGTCACGCGCGGACATCTTTTCGCCTATCGCCCAAACCGGAGCGTGATGCGTAAGACGTGACGCATGAAACGTGAGCGAGGGGTAGATACTCCTCACGCATCACTCCTCACACCGACAGTGGTCGGGCATCACCTACCTTTGACCTCTACGCGCACTCTTCACGACTTTCGAACTGAATCCTACCGTACGACGACGTGTCTGTTAAGCTTCGACTGCGCCGCATTGGGCGCAAAAAAGTTCCGGTCTTTTCGATCGTAGCCGCCGACCAGCGCAAGGCGCGAGACGGCCGCTACATTGAGGACATCGGTCGCTACTATCCGCTCCGCGAGCCCGCGGAGGTTCGCCTCGAGGAAGATCGGGCCCTTTACTGGCTCGAAAATGGCGCGCAGCCCAGTGATACGGTGCGCTCCATCCTGCGTCGCCGAGGCCTCATGCTTCATCATCACCTGAAGAAGAAAGGTGAGTCGCCGGACAAGATTGAAGAGGCCGTTGAGGAATTCCGGGAGCGCATGGCTGAGAAAGACGAAGACCTCAAAATTGCCGTCGGCACGCGGGGCAAAGATCCGCTCGAACGAGAGCGGGAGCGGGCCGAGGAGATCGACGAAGAGGCCAGGCTCCGGGCCCAGGCCACGCCCCTCTCCGTGGTCCAGGAAGAGACAGAGGAGCCCGACGAAGAGGCTGAGCCCGAGTCTGAGGCCGGGGCGGAGACGGCGGGGGACGTGGATGAAGCCGCCGACCCCGCAGAGGAGGCAGAAGCCTCGGCGGAGACGGATCGAGCCGAGGACGAGTCCGACGACGAAGAAGACACCCAAGACGAGTAGCCTTGACTGGGGCGTCGTGTCCCGTGTCCAATGTCGATGTCGAACGCCTCAACCCCCGATCCCGCCGAAGAGCGGCCGGAGTTTGCGGACGTCTCCCCGACCGACCTCGTTCAGGTCGGGTTCGTCTTTCGGCCCCACGGAATCGAGGGCGAGCTCAAAATCGATCCCGAATTGACCGACGACCCAGCTCGGTTCGAGGATCTTTCCGTCGTGTTTCTCGGGGCCCAGCCGCACCGCGTAACCAAACATGCGATTACCTCCGTGCGCTATCAGCAGACGAAGCGGGGCACGACAGTGATTTTGGGGCTTGAGGAGATCGACGACCGGGACGACGCAGAGGCGGTCACAAAGTTTAAGGTGTTCGCCACCGAAGAGGCCCTCGAACTCGGGGAGGGAGAGCTCTTTGCGCACGAGCTCGTCGGCTGGGCAGTGGTGGCGGAGGACGGGACGCCGCTCGGCACTGTGGCCAACCTCATGGAGATGCCGGCCCAGGACCTGTTCGTCGTGCGGGGGGGCGACGGGGGAGAGACAATGATTCCGGCGGTCGAAGATTTTATTCGCGACATCGACGAAGAGGAAGAGCGCGTCGTCGTGCGTCCCATTGAGGGATTGATGGGGGGCTGATGGCGGTCTGCGCTGGAGTGCTCAGGGATCTCTCCAGTCCGATTCTAGAGGGACTTCATCCCCGCCGCTATGGCTGAAAAAATCCGAATTGACATCATTACGGCGCTGCCGGAGCTGGTGGAGGCGCCCCTGCGCCACAGCATCCTGAAGCGGGCCCAGGACGCCGAGGTGGTGACGCTTCGGGTGCACGACCTGCGGGACTTTGCCACCGACAAGCACCGTCAGATCGACGACCGCCCATTTGGCGGCGGGGCCGGAATGGTGCTGAAGCCGGAACCGCTGTTTCGGGCCGTGGAGGCGATCGAAGAAGGGGTGGGCGCGGCGGACGAGGTCATTTACCTCACGCCGGACGGCGAGCGACTGGACCAGCCGATGGCCAATGGCCTCTCCACACAGGAGCACCTGATCCTCATTGCCGGGCACTACAAGGGGATCGATCAGCGGGTCCGCGACGCACTCGTGACCCGCGAGCTTTCGATTGGGGACGTAGTGCTGAGCGGCGGCGAACTTCCGGCACTCGTCCTGGTCGATGCGATCGTCCGGTTGGTGCCGGGGGCGCTGGGAGACAGCTCCTCGGCGCTCACCGACTCGTTCCAGGACGGACTGCTTGGCGCGCCGGTTTACACCCGCCCCGCCAACTTCCGCGGGCGACAGGTGCCCGAGGTGCTCCGCTCCGGCGATCACCAACGCATCGCCCGCTGGCGGGACGACAAGCGGATCGAGAAGACCCGAGAGCGTCGCCCCGATCTACTGCCCGAAGGTCCCGCCGAAGGGGACAACGCGTAGCACGGGGGGTATTGCTCACCCGCGCAAGATCTCTGATTTTCGAACTGTTTCTTTTCACCGAACGACATTATTTTTGCCATGGCCAACGATCTAATGAGCGTCGTCGAGGCCACGCAACTCCGCGACGACGTACCGGACTTTGACGCCGGGGACACCGTCAACGTGCACCTCCGAGTGGTTGAGGGCGACAAAGAGCGTATCCAGCAATTCGAGGGCGTCTGTCTGTCTCGCCGCGGCTCAGGGCCGAACGAGACCTTCACCGTCCGCAAGGTATCCGAGGGGGTGGGTGTCGAGCGCATCTTCCCCCTCCACTCCCCGCGAGTCGCGAAGATTGAGGTGGTCCGCCGCGGCGTCGTCAACCGGTCGAAGCTCTTTTACCTCCGCAATCTGTCCGGAAAAGAGGCGCGGATTGAGGAGGGAATCCGAGACGAATAGCTGCTCTCCCGCCGCGACGAGAGACCCTCTCGTCCGCCCGACGATTCTCACTGACTCCGGACCCACTGCGCTCCGTTATGGACCTCGCGATATGGGACTATCCACCCGCTGAATTTCTCGTGTCCGGCTTCACCTCCGGCGCGGTGGACAATCCCTTTCAAATCAAGCGCCATCGGCCGGAGAAGTGCGCCGCCCTGCTGGTGGAGGACGAAACCGACGTGGCCCTCATGCCGACCATGCTGGCCCTACAGGCGAGCAACGCTCTCGACGTGATTCCGAGTGTCGGACTCGTGTCGTGGCGGTACCCGTACGCCCGGCTGGCCTGGAGCGGCGGGCTCCACGACCTTCCGGAGACGATCGCCTACGACCGGCGCGTCGCGCAGGAGCGCCTCGTGACCCGCATCGTCCTGCACGAGCACTACAAGGTCGATCCTACATTCGTCCCGTACGAGGACCGCACGCCAAGGGAGCTGATTGCCGCCGACGAGGACGCGGCCCTGCTAGTGGGGCCGGGCGTGCCCGCCCTTCAGCCCGAGCCCTTCACGCTGGACATTGGCCGCGAGTGGTATGAGCTCGCCAATTATCCCATGGTGTGGGGCGTGTTCGCCACCAAGCGGGACTATGCCACCGACGAGATGATCGAGGCCCTCATTGCCTCGGGGGAGGCGGCGGATGAAAACCGTGACGTTTGGGTGCAGGCGCAGGAGACGACTGCCTCACTGAACGAGTTTTACCGGGAAGACCTTCGCACCGGCCTCGACAAGCTTGCCATCGCGAGCCTCACTGAGTTTCGAAAATACCTCTTCTACTACGACGTGACGGAAGATGTCCCCGACCTTCCGCTGGTGTATCTCGACGAAGAGGAGGAAGAAGAGGAGTCGGAGAGTGAAGGGTGAAGAGCGATGCGTATAGAGTGATGTCTGAGCTAGAGTGATGTGTGAGCAGGACGAGTCCTGATGGAGGAAGGGCATTGAGGGTCCGCCGCCTCCCGGGATGAAAATCGCGCGGTTCAGTGATTCCCAGGGCCCGTTCTCGTATTCTCGACCGTAGCGAACCCGCCACCATGGCCGAAGGCGTAGAAGTCGTCGCGCGCAATAAGAAGGCGCAGTTCGAGTATGACATTGAGGAAACCCTCGAGGCGGGACTCGTGCTTGAAGGCTCCGAGGTGAAGTCCATCCGGCAGGAGAAGGTGAGCCTGGATGGGGCCTACTGCAAGGTGGACCGGAACGGAGAGATGAAGATCCACGGGATGTACATCAAGCCGTACGAGGAAGCCGGCCCCTTCGGACACGAGCCACGACGAACCCGCAAGCTCTTGCTCCACGACCGCCAGATTCGCAAATGGGGGCAGAAGGCCGAACGGGAGGGGTACACCATCGTCCCGTTGGCCCTCTACTTCCGGGACGGCTGGGCGAAGCTAAAGATTGGGCTTGCCAAAGGGCGCCAGGAGCACGACAAACGGCAGGCCATCAAGGAGCGCGAGATGGAGCGTCGAATGAAACAGAAGCGCAGCGACTATAACCTGTAGCGTCTCGGGGGACCGGGGCGAGGGAGGGGAGCATTCAGAAAGTGTTGCATCAGGTATGAAGAACACTCACCTATGGTTTTTCCGCCGGTCGACGAACAGTTGAAGGTCCTCCGCCGCGGGGTTGAAGAGATTGTCCCAGAGGATGACTTGGCCGACAAGATCCGCACATCCCGGGAGACAGAGACGCCCCTCACCGTCAAGCTCGGCTGTGACCCGAGTCGTCCCGACCTGCACCTTGGGCACACGGTCGTGCTGCGGAAGCTGCGGCAGTTTCAGGACCTGGGCCATCGTGCCATCCTCATCGTCGGGGACTTCACGGGCATGATCGGCGACCCGTCTGGCCGCTCCAAGACCCGACCACAGCTTACCCTCGAAGAAACGCGCGAACACGGGCAGACCTACTACGAGCAGGCCACCCGCGTGCTTGATCCGGACAAGACCGAAATTCTGTACAACTCTGAGTGGCTCGACGAAATGACGTTCAGCGACGTCATCGAGCTTGCCGCCCAGCAGACGGTCGCGCAGATGCTGGAGCGGGACGACTTCAAGCAGCGCTACGAGGCGAACCAGCCCATCAGCATCCATGAATTTCTCTACCCGCTCGCTCAGGCCCAGGACTCAGTCCACATCGAGGCCGACGTGGAGCTCGGCGGCACCGACCAGCGCTTCAACCTGCTCCTGGCCCGCCGCATCCAGGAGGCCAAAGGACAGGCCCCTCAGGTCTGCATGATGCTGCCACTGCTAGAGGGGACCGACGGCTCCGAGAAAATGTCGAAGTCGCTCGACAATGCGATCGGCATTACCGATCCGCCGGAGGACATGTACGG
>CAZMDV010000059.1:0-11590 GCA_964564875.1 uncultured Salinivenus sp. | reverse complement strand
CGCCGCCCCCACGCTATCATTCTCTCAAACTCCTTCTCCCTCGCAAAACGAAGTCCGCGTGAGGGGAATGCCAGAAACCCGTTATTCTCCGGCTGGGCGGCGTGAAACGGCTAAGTCCTTCGAACAACCCCTCCCTCCAGCATGTCTTTGTTTTGGAGCGTAATGCCAGAACAGTAAAATGAATGTCGTCCTGGGCGCTCCGTCCGATTCTAGTCACCAAGCCTCTTCCCCGACCTCTTTGCTAAATCCGGTCCGCGCGACGATTGAGGGCATTGGACGCCTGCTTGCCCACCTAAGCCTCATCGACCGACCGCGGGCCCGGCGCATCTCGGATCTGGCGTGGCCCCGCATCGTGACGGGCCTAGCCCGCATGTCGAAGGCCACCGCAGACGTGGCCATGGTCGGTCTCGCGCTGGGCCCGGCCGCCATTGCGGGCGTCGGGTACGGCGTTCCGTACTGGACCATGACCTTTATGCTCGGCGGCGGCATCGCCGGGGGCACCATCAGCCTCGTCTCGCAGCGGTACGGCGCCGGCCGCTACGACGACATCGACCGGGCCGTGAAGGTGAGCGTGGGGGCCGCGCTCCTGGTGACCATTCCCTTGGTCGTTGTCTTCTGGACGCTCCCCGAACCGCTGATCCGGCTGATTGGGACGGGGGAGGAGGCCATTGCGTACGGGACCCGATACCTGCGCGTGGCGAGCCTCGCAATGCCCTTCGCCGCCCTCAATCTGATCGGGAGCCGCACCCTTATCGGGGCGGACGACGCGTGGACGCCGATGATCGTGCGGGCCGGAGGGGCGGTGGTGAACGTCGGCGTCAACGCCGTGCTCATCTTCGTCTTCAATCTCGGCGTAGTTGGGGCGGCCCTCGGGACTGTCATCGGCAGCATCGGCGGCGTGTTCATCTTTGGCTGGGGCTTCGCCAAGGGACAGCTTCCATTCATCGGCGCTCTGCCCGTTCAAGTCGACTGGTCGGCACCATACTGGGATCCTGCCGACGTGCGGCACCTGGCCCGCATCTCGACGCCGCTGGCGTTGCGGAAGGTCGCACAGAACGGCGGACAGTTTCCGCTGCTCGCCATCGTGGGTCTCTTCGGTCCTAACATGGTGGCAGCATTCGTGGTGGCCCTCCGCGTTCGCGCCCTGATGAACACGCCCGGCTGGGGGTTCAGTCTCGCCTCTAGTAGCCTCGTGGGCCAGTCGCTAGGCGCGGGCCACGAGCCGGAAGCCGATGGTTACGCCCACGACGCCCTCCGCTTTACGGTGGCCACGTATGCCCTCGTGGGCCTTGGCGTCTTCCTCGTGGCCGGTCCCATCAGTGCCCTCTTTGTCGCCGAAGCGGCCGTGCAGGCCACGACGACGGCCCTCATCCGGGCGGCCTGCGTGAGCGTGCTCCTCTGGGGCCTCATGAACGGAGCCATGGGGCCGCTCCGGGCAAGCGGGGACACGACGTGGCCGTTCTACGGACAGATCGCCGGACTTCTCGGGTTCGCCCTTCCCCTCGCCTATCTCGGGGCCACGACGTCGCTGGGCATCTGGGGGCTGTACGGCACCCTCTTTGCTGAGACCGCCGTGCCCGCCGCGGTCATCTACTACCGCTTCCGCACCGAACAGTGGAAGCTCATCAGCCGTGCGCGCCGCAAGGCCACGGCGGGAAGCACGTCGTGAGGCGTGATCTGTAGCGTGAACCGGGTGCGGGTGGAGGGGATACCATTCGCCGACACTCCCGCGACACGAATCACGAATCACAAATTACGCATCACACAACCGCCGCCGCTTCGCCACTGCCCTCTCTCCTCCGATGCCCGGCATGCCGTTATCCCCCACCGGTCGAGGATCGCTCACGACCCACGACGACCTCATCCTTCACACCCAACACTGGGCGCCCGAGCAAGACGCCGCGGCGGTCGTCCTGCTGGTGCACGGCTACGCTGAGCACTGTGGCCGGTACGACCACGTGGCGGAGACGTTTGTCGACCGGGGCGCGGCGGTTTACACCTACGACCAGCGTGGGTACGGCCGCTCCGAAGGCCGACGCGCCTACGTGGGTCAATTTGAACAGTATCTCACGGACCTCGACCGGTTTCGGCGCCACGTCGACGCCCGCACCCCGGACGTTCCGTTGTTTCTCTTCGGTCACAGCATGGGCGGCCTGGCCGCGCTGCTCTACACGCTGAACCGCATCTCCAACTTCCAGGGCCTCCTCCTCAGCGCCCCAGCGATCGAGGTGAACCCCGATCTCGCCCCGGTCCTCCGGACAGTGGCCCAGTTCGTGGGGACCCTCCTTCCCACCCTTCCTACCGTGCGCTCCCCGCAGGACGCCATTTCGCGCGATCCGGCAGTCGTGGAGGCGGCTCAGAACGACCCGCTGAACTACACAGGGCGGACCCTCGCTCGCACGGGCGCGGAACTCCTCCGTGCCGGTGAGGAGGCACAATCCCGACTGTACGAACTGGAGACCCCGTTCATCGTCGTCCACGGCACGGCCGACCCCCTCGCCACCCCGGCCTGGAGCAAGCGGCTGTACGAGCGGGCTGCCGCCCAGGACAAGACGCTGCGGCTCTACGACGGCCTCTACCACGAAACCTTCAACGAGCCGGAGCAGGACACCGTGCTCCGCGATCTCGGCACCTGGCTCGCCGAGCGGATGCCTACTGATCCGACGCCGTGACGAGGTCGAAGGCGACCTGGACGTCCGCCGACACCTCAATCTCGCCCGCGGCGTACGCCTCGGGCTCCGCCTGCGCGCTGCTAGTGGCTTTGGCCATCCCCGCGCGGCCACTCCTCACCTGCGGCCGGATGACGTCGAAGCTCTGCTCGTTGATGGTGTGCACGGGCCCGAGTCGCGCGTCGAGCGTCTCGGTCAGGAGCCGGGCCTTGTCGCGAGCCCTCTGCGCAGCCTTTCGCAGCGCCTCGTTGCGGTACTGCGACCGGTCGCTCAGCTGATAGTTGATGTTGCTGAGCCGATTGGCCCCGCCTTCTACGACGTCGGCCACGAGCTGGGGCAGCACGTCGAGCCGGTTCAGCTCCACGACCACCTGGCGAGTGGCCTCGTAGCCCACGATCTCACGCTGATCCTCCTCGTTGCGCTCGTACCGCGGATTAAGGCGGAGGCTCTCCATGCGCATCTTTTCGTCGGGAATGTCGAGGGCGCGCACGGCGTTCATCGCGGTTTTGGCGGCGGTGGCGTTTTTCGAGCGGGCCTCCTGGGCGGTCGGCGCGCGGACGACCACCCCGAACCGGACGACGGCCTGATCGGGCTCCGTGGTGACGGTACCCTCCCCGCCGACGGTCACGATGGAACGAGAATCTTCCTGCGCGGCCGCGTGGGGGACGGTGAAGACAGAGATCAGAGCCGCGAAGACGACGAGCGAAAGGGACTGCGAAAGTCGGGACATGGGGCGTTGGGTGTTGGTGACTGGGGACATGATTGACCGGATGGGGCACTCAACGAACGGATGCCTCCGTCCGATTCGTACACTCTGTCGGGAGCTCGCTCTTTGTTTCCGAGCAGCGCGATGGACTTCCGGTCACGCACTGTCTCTCGGGCCCCCATTCCGGGCACAGCGTCTCCCGTGTGACTTTTTCGTGCGGTCTGAACGCCATGTACAGGTGTGCCGTTCTTTTTGTCGTTCGTACTAACTTGTTTCCACAACCTGATACCTACGCCATCACGGAGACCCAAGCCGACACCCTTCGCCAAGACATCCTCGCTTTTCTTCAGGAGCATCCGAAAAACGCGTATCGCTCCCACGAGATCGCACAGGGCCTCGAGATCGAAGACAACGAGACATATTTGCAATTCTGTGACGTCCTTGCCGAGATGAGCGCCCAGAAGCTCGTGGAGCGCGAGGGCCGAAAGTACAAGTCCAAGTCCGACACCCAACAACGCCAAACCGGGATTCTTCGCTGCAATGAAGAGGGCTTTGGCTTCGTGCAGGCGGTGGACAGCGACGAAGAGTTCTTCATCCGGGAGCCGCACATGGGAGAGGCCCTCCACGGGGACCTCGTTCGGGTGGCCGTGGCCGCCCGCGCCCCAGAAGACAAAAAGCGGGAATGTGAAGTCGTTGAGATCGTCGAACGACGGTGTACCGAGGTGGTGGGCACCTTTCACCATCGCACCGACTTCGCATTCGTCGAGCCCGACGACCAGCGCATCCTTCAGGACGTGTACGTCTCCCCCGACGCGTTCGGGGGGGCGAAGGACGGGGAAAAAGTCGTCGTGTCCATCGACCGCTTTGACGACCGCAAGGCCTCGCCTGAGGGGCGCATCCTCCGGGTGATTGGGCCCTCGGACGACCCGAAGGTGCGGGTCCTCTCGCTCGCCATGAGCATGAACGTGAAGGCCGACTTTCCCGACGAGGTGGAAGCGGAGGCCGAAGAGATTCCGACCGAGATCCCCGACGCGGAGGTTGAGCGTCGGCGCGATCTGCGCGACAAGCCGATCTTCACGATCGACCCCGTGGACGCCAAAGACTACGACGACGCGATTCACGTCGAGGAACTGGACAATGGGAACTACGAGGTCGGCGTCCACATCGCGGATGTGAGCCACTACGTGCAGCCCGACACGGCCCTCGATGACGAGGCCTTAGAGCGGGGCACGAGTGTTTACCTCGTGGACCGAACGATCCCGATGCTCCCCGAGAAGCTCTCGAACAAGGTGTGCTCTCTGCGCCCGCAGGAGGACAAGCTGGCCTTCTCCATCCTCATGGAGCTCACCCCTCAGGCGCACCTGAAAGACTACGAGGTGTGCGAAACCGTCATTCACTCCAAGGAGCGACTCACCTACGACCGCGCCCAGGATTACATTGAGGGCGGATATCCCGACGACAAGATGTCGGCGGACGTGGTGCAGGCCAACCGGCTCGCGAAGACCCTCACGAAGCGGCGGATGCGGGAGGGTGCCATTGACTTTGGCTCCGATGAGGTGCAGGTTCTCCTCGACGAAGACGGAACACCCACCAACATCGTGCGGAAGGAGCGGATGCGAGCCAACCGGCTCATCGAGGAGTTCATGCTGCTCGCTAATCGCACCGTAGCCGGGCACATTGCCTCCCCCGACCAGATGGACCGCCACCGCACGAACGGGACCGGAGACGATGCCCTCCCCTTCGTCTACCGGGTCCACGACTCGCCCGACGGCGAGGAAATACGTCAACTCGCCGAGTACGTCCGCGTCTTCGGCCACGAATTGCCCCTCACGAACGGCAATGCCCGCTCCTCGGACCTAGCGGACCTCATCGACGCCGTCCAGGGCGAGCCCGAAGAGCAGGTCATCGTCCGGGCGGCCCTGCGCGCCATGTCGAAGGCAGAGTACGCCGTAGGCAACATTGGCCACTACGGGCTGGGGTTCGACCACTACACCCACTTCACGAGTCCCATCCGCCGGTACCCGGACCTTATGGTGCACCGCCTCCTGAAGCGGTACGCCCGGGGCGAGGGTCCGGCCGACGTCGAAGCGCTCGCGGCCCGGTGCGAACACTGCTCGGAGCAGGAGCGAAACGCCGAAGAGGCTGAACGAGAGTCTGTAAAGCTCAAGCAGGTCGAGTACGTCAAGGACCACGTAGGGGAGACGTTCGAGGGCGTCGTAAGCGGAGTGACCAAGTTCGGGGTGTTCGTCGAAATCACCGACCTGCTTGTTGAGGGCCTCGTCCACGTCCGCGAGATGGACGATGACTACTACGTGTACGACGAGTCGACGTACACGATGCGGGGCGAGAACAGTGGGAAGTCGTACCGACCCGGCGACACGGTCACCGTAGAGGTGGCCAGTGCGAGCGTCGATGACCGGGAGATTGACCTCCTCTTCGTCGAGTAACGCCTCTCCCCAACGGCTACAACTCGTTGATGGAGACCGCGAAGACGTCCTCGCTCCCCTCGATGCGGGCAATGGCCTCCTCGTCGTACGTCCCTGCAAACCGGATGCTGGCGACCGCGGCCTCGCCCCCCTCGAAGATCCGATTGCTCATCTCCTGGATGTTCCAGTTGGCCCGACGCACCTCGTCGAGGACGCCGGCCAGAACCCCGACCTTGTCCTTGTGGCGGACAGTGAGCTGGTAGGAGGCCTCCGTCTGCGCAGCGAGATTCACACAGTTGGGCACGTCGCCCTCCTCGTCGAACGTGCGAACGACACGGACGGCCTCCAGGGCTGTCGCGTCGAGGGCCTGCTGCGTGGAGGCTCCGATGTGGTGGGTCATGTAGAGGTTAGGATGGTCCGCGAGCGGATGCTCGAACTCAGCCTGCTTCGAGGCAGGCTCCCCCTGCATCACGTCAATTGCCGCGAGGATGTCCTTCTCGTCCATCGCCCACTCGAGGGCGTCCTCATCGACCACGGCGGCGCGGGTGGTGTTGACGAACAGCGCCCCGTCGGGCAGGGCCGCGAAGAAGTCTCGATCAGCCAGGTTTTCCGTTTCGGGGGTGGAGGCGACGTGCAGACTCACGATGCTCGCGTCGGCGGCCACCGCTTCGGGAGAGGAGCGGTGTCCAATCTCGTGGGCCTCGGCAGCCTCTGGAGTGAGAGACCGGCTCCACGCGATCACGTCGAGGTCGAAGGCCTTGGCCCGCCGCATCACTTCTGTGCCGATGTTTCCGAGCCCGAGGATGCCGAGCGTGCGTCCCTTGAGGCCCTCGGCCTGCGCGTACTCTTTCTTGTTCCACCGCCCGCTGCGGGCATCAATGACGTTGTCTGGCAGGCGCCGGTCGAGCGCAACGAGGAGGCCTATGGTGAGCTCCGCCACGGCGACCGAGTTGCGCCCGGGACAGTTGGCGACGAAAATGCCCCGCTCCGCCGCCCCGCTCACGTCGATGGTGTCGTACCCGGCCCCGGCCCGAACGATCAGGGCGAGGTCTGGGCTCGCCTCCAGCGCCTCGGCCGTGACCCGGGTGGACCGCACGACCAGCACCTCAGGCGCCTCCGATCGGAGGGCGTCGATGAGCGCCCTCCCCGATAGCTCCGGCTGGGCGATAACCGTGTGACCGGCCTCTCGCAGCGCTTCAATTCCGACGGTCGCAATGTTATCGGCAACGAGAATGGTCATGGGTGATGCGGGAAACGATTCAAAATTCAGGCGAGTGCGACGGACCCCTACATCGCAGGCGCGACCGACGCTTCTTGAGGAACATCCTCGGCGAAGTCGTGCACCAGGAGGCCACTCCGTAGCTTCGGCTCGAACCACGTCGACTTGGGCGGCATCATGCTGCCCTCATCCGACACCGCCACGAGCTCCTCGATGTGCGTGGGATACATGCTGATCGCCAGCGCGGCCTCCCCCTCGTCCACCCGCTCCTCCAGGGCCTCCGTGCCACGGATCCCGCCCACAAAGTCGATGTTCGGATCCCGCCGCTGATCGGTGATGTCCAAGTACGGTTCAAGCAGGTGCTCGCTCAGGCGAGAGACGTCCAGTTGATTCACGACGCGATCGCCCTCCGTGGGTGGCAGGACGAGCCGGTGCCACGCCCCGTTCAGGTAGAGACACACGACCCCCTTCTCGTCGGGTACCGGGTCCGGCACGTCCCGCTCCAGATCAAAGTCCTGCGTCAACTGGTCCAGGAAGTCGGCCGGGGACGCGTGCAGATCGAAGACGACCCGATTGTACGCCATGATGTGCATGTGACTCATCGGGAAGAGGACCGCCGTAAACATCTCGTACCCCGGCACCTTCGGGTCGGCGGTGCCCCCCTCCTCCTGACGCAGCGTCGCCGCCGCTCGGCTGGCGGCCTTGCAGCGGTGATGCCCATCCGCAATGTAGAGATGCGCAACGTTCCGGAAGGCTTCGACCAGCGCCTCGGGATCCGGCGCCTTCCACACGGTATGGCGAACGCCGTCGTCGGCCTCGAAATCGTAGAGCGGCGCCCTTTCCTGAATCTCCGCGACGAGCGTATGGATGGCCTCCTCGTCCCGGTACGTCAGCATCACCGGCTCGGCGTGGGCCTGCTGCGAGAGGATGTGGCGGGTCCGGTCGTCTTCTTTCGCCGGACGCGTCTTCTCGTGCTTTACGATCGTCCCGTCGTCGTACTCGGCGACCGAGACGCCCCCAAAGATGCCGATCTGTTCCCGTCCGTCCATTACAAGGCGATACACGTACACCGTGGGGACATCCTCCCGAAGGGTATAATCCGCCTCTAAGAACTGGCGCAGATTGACGGCCCCCTGCTCGTAGACGGCATCGTCGTGGACGTCCGT
Source organism: uncultured Salinivenus sp. (assembly GCA_964564875.1). Lineage (GTDB taxonomy): Bacteria > Bacteroidota > Rhodothermia > Rhodothermales > Salinibacteraceae > Salinibacter. The sequence continues at coordinate 3,404 of CAZMDV010000059.1, read as the reverse complement.
CCCCGGGGGGAGGTCAATCTCGGGACGAGCCACGTGCAAAAAACTGCGGGGTTCGCCCTCCGCCAGTTCCCGCGCTTCTTCGCTATCGACCACGTCGTACGGAACGGAGGCGATTTCTTCGACGTGCTGGGGAAGGGGGCGCACGGCCCGGAACGGGTGCAGGGTGGCCATGGAAATGTGACGTTCGTGATGGACAGAACACAGTTGGTTCCAGTATACAGTTCAGCGCGTGAAGACGCACACCGTACGCGCCCCTTGCAAAAAGTTTATAGATTGCGGTCCGGGGAGGTCTACCCCGGATGTTCCCGACGACTGCTGTCTTCATCGACGCCTGCCGAACCGACTGTGTACCCTCCCCATGAATGTAACCGTCAACGAAACGTATAGCGACGAGGAGATCGTCCTCGACTACCACAAGTACGTCCAGTGCACCTTCGAGGACTGCTCGATCGTGTATCACGGCGACGGCCCCACCGCCGCCGATGAGTGTCAGTTCACAGGCTGTCAGTTCGACTTTCGGTCGTCGGCGTCGTCGACGTTTAACACTCTACGCTCATTTTTTCACGGGGGCCTCGAAGAGGTGGTGGTCGACGTTTTGGCCAGCATCGTGGCCCCGAACAAGCAGGCCTCCCCCTTGCGGGTGATGGAGCAAAACGGACACACCCGGTTGATGCTCGACCTCGGGCGGGTCGACCCGAACGACCTCGGCGCGAACGGCCACCCCGACTCGTAGCGGCGATCTCATCGCTCCGCATGGTGTTCGTCCGAGAATCTCGATGGTCCATCTTCCATGTTATACTTCGCCTACGGCTCCAACATGCTCACCGAGCGGCTTCAGGATCGCGTCCCCTCGGCCGAGCCCGTGGCCGCGGCGACCCTCCCGGGCCGGACCCTTCGCTTCCATAAGCGGAGCAGGGACGGGTCCGGAAAGTGCAATCTCGTTTCTGCGTCCGAGGACTCGGCCGTCGTGCACGGGGTCCTCTTCGACGTTGCGCCCGACGATCTCTCCGCGCTAGACGAGGCGGAGCATCGGGGACGTGGATACGAGCGCTGCCGGGTCCACCCCCACGCTCCCGATCAGTCCGTCGAAGCTTTCGCGTACGTCGCCCAGCCCGCGTACATCGACGATGCCCTGCGGCCCTACGACTGGTACCGGGCCGTGGTGACGGCCGGGGCGCATCAGCACGACCTCCCCCCGGCGTATCGACGCCACCTTGAATCGGTTCGCACCTATCCGGACCCGGATGAGGAGCGTCGGACCCAATACCGATCCCTCTTGCGGGCGGCGGGGTTTCTGCACCTCTGGCCCGAGAAGTAGCTCGCCCCTCAAAGCTGAATGCGAAGCACGAGGGGCGGTCCGCGAAGACGCTCCCCGTCCGGCGAGGCCTGCAGGGACGGCGGGGTGACGAGCCCGCGAAGCTGATGAACGAGCAGGGCGAGTCCTGCTCCCACAACCGCCCCGGCGAGAATGTCACTGGGGTAGTGTACGCCCAGGTGCACTCGGCTCAGCGCAACGCCCGTGGCCCAGAGCGCTCCGGGGCCAATCACGTACCACCGCGGGTGGGACAGGCTCCAGGAGGTGATCAGCGCCGCCGATAGGCCCGCGTGGCCGGAGGGGAACGAGAGATGTGCGTCGCCGGGGGCCGGGGGGTTATGGCGCTCGGCCCGGGCCTTCAGCGGACGATCCACGTACGGGCGGGGTCGCCCTACGGCGTGCTTGGTCCCGAGAATGATCCCAAACGCAAGACCCTGCGTCAGGATCAGGCGGTAGGCCGCCGCGACCAGCGATTGATCCTGCGTGAGGCCGGCCCCGACCCAGGCGGCGGGGACGGCGCCGTAGAAGACGGGACGGGCCGTTGCGTGTGCCCCGTGGAGGGGAGCAGCCACCCCCGGATGGGTTGTGCAGTAGACGAGCGCGAGCCCGCGGCCGTCGAGCGACCGGTCGGCGGACCCGTGGGCACAGAATTGGGTCTCGGACGCCGAGGGAGTGGGGGGTGACGAGCGCTGAGGCTGCGCGTGGCCGTCCCCCCCGCCCCAGACGAGAACAATCAGTAGCAAAACCGCACCGCGAACGCCTTTCTGCCCCATCACCGACTACGCTTTTTCGGTGGCCGCCTCGGGCTCCTCCTCCCCCTCGTCTTGAGCGTCGTCCTCCACCGAGAGGCCAATCTCCCTACGGATTTTCGACTTGATCTCTTCGTGCTGCTCGGGATTCTGCTCCAGCCACTCTTTCGTGTTCTCGCGGCCCTGAGCGATCGTCTCATCCTCGTACGAGTACCATGAGCCTCGCTTCTCGAGGATGTCGTGCTCCGTACCGAGGTCAATAATTTCGCCGAGGGAGGAGATGCCCTCTCCGTAGATCAGATCGAACTCCGCTTCCTGGAAAGGCGGCGCCACCTTGTTCTTCTTCACCTTTACGCGAGTCCGGTTGCCTACGACATCCTGACCGTCCTTGACCGCCCCAATCCGGCGGATGTCCATGCGGACCGACGAGTAGAACTTCAGGGCCCTTCCGCCGGACGTGGTCTCCGGATTGCCGAACATCACTCCGATCTTCATTCGAATCTGGTTGATGAAGATCAGGGCCGTCTTGGTGCGGTTGATGGTGCCGGCAAGCTTGCGGAGCGCCTGGCTCATGAGGCGGGCCTGCAGGCCCACGTGCGTGTCGCCCATGTCGCCCTCAAGCTCCGCCTGGGGCACGAGCGCCGACACGGAATCGATGGCGATGACGTCGAGGGCCCCGCTCCGCACCAGCGTATCCGTGATGTTGAGGGCCTGCTCTCCCGTGTCCGGCTGCGAAATGAGGAGTTCGTCCGTGTCCACCCCGAGCTGCTCGGCGTAGTTGGGATCGAAGGCGTGCTCGGCGTCGACGAACGCACAGGTCCCCCCTAGCTTCTGGGCCTCGGCGACGATGTGGGCTGCCAGGGTCGTCTTGCCCGAGGACTCGGGCCCAAAGATTTCGGTGATGCGCCCCCGGGGCACCCCTCCCACGCCGAGGGCATCATCGAGGGCCAAAGACCCGGTCGGGATGGCCTCGACCTCCTGGTGAGGATCATCGCTGAGGCGCATGATCGCCCCTTCCCCGTGGTCCCGCTGGATCTGTTCGACAGCAAGATCGAGAGCCTTTTCCTTCGCTTCTCCGTCTTTGTCTGACATATCGTACTTGGCGCGACTAAATCAGAAAGAGTTTATGGTCCCACCTCCCGGCGGACGAGGTCCGTGGTCGGTCGTGTATTTCCATAGACACGAGAGCGCCACAAATCTAACGTGCCCCAGCACCCTTTTCGTAACCCCCAGCACGCCAAACGAGGGGCGGCACCTGTTGGTCCCTTATTTTCGACCTGCACACATGCTTTGAACACATAAACGAGCCCGCGAAGTCCCAAACGCTCCGGGGCAGTCTC
>CAZMDV010000058.1:0-11702 GCA_964564875.1 uncultured Salinivenus sp. | reverse complement strand
TGGAGCCGAACATGGTGGCGGCCATCTTCACCACCAGCGAGTCCTCGCCGTACTGGTTAATCATGTCGGCCACGAGGCCAGCTGAGCCAGAGCCGGTGAGGGGGCGCACGATGCCCATGGGAAGCACCTCGGCTGGCACCCCGATCAGGCCTAGCACCGGGTCCAGCGCACCCACCAGAAAGTCCATGGCCCCGGACGCCCGAAACATGCCGATGGCGAACAAGATGGCGATGAGGTAGGGAATGATAGTCACGGCGACCTCGAAGCCTTCCGTTGCCCCTTCCACAAACACCTCGTAGACGCGGACGCCCTTGATGAGGCCATAGAGGGGGAAGCCGACGATGAGGAGAGGAAGCACGAAGGCCGACAGCACGCCGACGACCGAGCGGATGGTTTCAAGCATTGTAGGAGGGAGTCTTGGGAGGACGAGAGAGTTTGGCAGTGAGGGGGGCGTCTACCCGGGTGGGGCCTCCGCCTCGGCGTCGTTGTTGCGGTGGGGGGCCGTGGCCCGGAAATACGGCACCTTGTGCAAGGCCAGGGTGCCGAGAATGCCGGCGATGGTGGAGCAGAGCGTCGCCAGCGTGATGGAGAAGAAGAGCTGGTTGATCTGCAGTCCCATGATGGAGACGAGGAGAGCCGGCGGGACGAGCTGGACGCTCGACGTGTTGAGCGCGAGCAGCATCACCATGTCGTCGCTGGCGGTGTCGTCTGAGGGGTTCAGGCTTTGCAGGTCCTCCATGGCCTTGATGCCGAGGGGCGTGGCGGCGTTGCCCAGCCCGAACACGTTCGCCAGCAGGTTGAGGGTGACGTTGGCGAGGGCCGGGTGATCATCCGGCACATTCGGGAAGAGAGGGCTCAGAACGGGCTGCACCACGCCCGTGAGGGCCTCGATCAACCCCGCCTCTTCGCCGATTTTGACAAGGCCCAGCATGAGCCCAAGGACGCCAATGAGACTCAGGGCGAGGGACGCCGCCGTCTCGGCGAAGTCGAGGGCTGCCTGGGCGATGTCGCGCAGCTTGCGGAAGCGAACCGGCTCGAAGCTGAGCGCCGCTTCCAGCCGAGCCGAGCCTGCGGCCGCTGCCGGAATGGATTGGAGGGTGCCCCGAAGAGCGGGGTTGTCGTCGGTGGCGTGGAACTCCTGGATGGTGGCCAGGGGCTCCGGAACGCTGGCGTCCGGGTTGAACTCGATCTTGCGTCCCTCCTGCGTCTGCACCAGCGTACCGGAGTACGACGGGTCCGGCGTCGCGTCCACGCCGAACATCTGCTTGTATGTTGTCGAGTCGACCCGAATCGTGACCGGCTGGCGCCGCGCGTCGGGCTTGTACCCCTCGGGAAACTCGAGGGCGACGGGGAGGGCCTGGTCGTTCCGGAACCGGTCTTGCACCAGCTCCTGGGTGTCTACGGTGAGGGCGAACAGCAGGCTCCCAATGATGAGCCCGCTCCAGATGTAATTGAGCATGGCAGTCCGGGATCACTTCGCGGAGACAAAGCGCTCCACATCATATGAACTGCCGCACGAAAGAAAAACGGGGCCACACAAGTCTTCCCCGGACGGAACATCGGCGGGACCCATCGCGGAGGAACACTCCCGAAAAAATCGTGGTAGCAGGCCGCAGTGCATTCCCCTCTGGAGCCTGCCCGTCTCTCGTGCCCGACCAGTCCGACCCCTCGTCCGAAGTTGCTCCGTCGCCGCGCGTCGTATTCAAGTTTGGGGGGACGACTGTCGGGGATCCGGAACGACTTCGGACCGTCGTGGCTCTTCTCGGGGAGGCGGCCGCTACGAATCGAGTCGTCGCCATCGTCTCGGCGCTCTCGAAGGTGTCGCGTCAACTTTCCGGGGCCCTAGAGGCCTTTGCAACCCGGTCCGACGGGGCGGCGGTGGTGGCGGAGCTCACTGACAGGCTCCGGTCCAGGCACCTGCGCCACGCCGACGCAGTGCTGAGCCCGGCCCGTCAGGACGAGTACGCCTCCCTTCTCGACGAGCGCCTTCAGGCGCTCCGACAGTGCTTCGCCGACGTGGAGCGGGCAGGGTTTACCCCGGCGGCTCGAGATGCAGTCCTGGCGACGGGCGAACAGCTGTCGGTCCCCATCGTGACGCTGGCGCTGCGCGACGCGGGCCTTGAGGCACCGCACTGCGACGCTACGCGCCTGGTCGTGACCGACGACACCTTCGGGGAGGCGAACGTGGACCGCAAGGCGACCGCTGAGCGGATAAGGCCGTGGTACCGAAACCTTTCGCCCGGGGCAGTGCCGGTCGTGGCCGGCTTCATTGGCACCACCCAGGACGGCGCTACGACAACCCTCGGCTTCGAAGGGAGCGACTACTCGGCGTCCCTGTTTGCACACATCCTGGGGGCAGGGTGTGTTACCCGCTACACGGACGTCGACGGCCTCTACACCGACGACCCGGCGACCCATGCGGACGCTGAGCGGCTCGATCACCTCTCGATGGAGGAAGCGTTCGCGATGACTGAGTCGGGGGACCTCGGCATGCACCCCAAGACGCTGCGTCCCCTGGCCGATGCCGGCATCCCCATGCAGGTGCGTTCGATCGTGGAGCCGGAGCGGACGGGGACCTGCATTTTGCCAGAATGTGGGTCTACGGACCCACTGTGGCCGCCGCCGTAGGGGCCCGTTCGCGCAAACCCGCCCTCCTCCCCCGAACTACGTACCCTCGAAGGACTATGTCCCCCTCCTTCCCCTTCCGTGTCGTTCAGTACGGCCTTGGCCCCATCGGTCAGGCGACCGCCCGCACCGTGCTTGCAAAAACTGACGCCCTGACGCTCGTCGGGGCTGTTGACATCGACCCCGAGAAGGCGGGCCGCGACGTGGCTGACGTGATCGGGGATGGAGTGTCGAGCACAGGCCTCCACGTCTCCGACGACGCCGACAAGGTGCTTGCGACTCAGGACCCGGACGTAGTGCTCCACACCACGACCTCCTTCCTCGACGGGGTCACCGACCAACTGGTGCAGTGTGCCCGGGCGGGAGCGCACGTCGTGTCCTCCACCGAGGAGCTCTCGTTTCCGTATGAGCGGGCCCCCGAGGCCTCCGAACGGCTCGACCGCGTGGCGCGGGAAGAGGGCGTCGTCATCGTGGGAACGGGGGTAAACCCGGGCTACGCCATGGACACGCTGCCGCTCATGGCCACAGGGGTCTGCACAAACGTGGAGGCCGTGCACGTGGAGCGGGTCGTGAATGCAAGCGAACGACGGAAGCCGCTCCAGAAAAAGGTGGGGGCCGGCCTTTCCACGCACACCTTCGAGGAGAAGAAGGCGGGCGGTACGTTTGGCCACATCGGCCTCCGTGAGTCGCTCCTGATGCTGGCCGACGGCCTGGGATGGGCGCTGGACGCCGTGGAAGAGGAGCTCCGGCCTGTGCACGCCGACGCGCCGGTCGACACGGGCTTTCGGAAGGTGCAGCCGGGAGAGGTCGCTGGCATTCATCACTCGGCCCAGGGGCGCATCGACGGGGAGCCGCAGGTGACGCTCAACCTGAAGATGTATGTGGGGGCGGAGGAGTCCTACGACGCGGTGCGGGTCGAGGGAGAGCCACCCATCGACCTCCGCTTCCGAGGCGGCATCTTCGGGGACACGGCGACTGTGGGCATGCTGGTGAACACGATTCCCCTCGCGGTCGGGGCCCGGCCGGGCCTGCAGACCATGGCCGATCTGCCCGTGCCCCGGGCCTTCGCCACGAAGCCGCTGGTAGAGGCGGCCCTCTGAGACCGATCCGGTAGGGGTTCGATGATCCTCGATCACAATTCCTGTGTTTCGTATTGGGACTCGTTCTGGCTCCTCCATCACCGAGCGAAGGGGTTGGCACGATCTCGGTCCTGATCCTGTTGCTGGACCCCTGCCGCTCGGCCACGGTGGCCAAACAGCGTGCTCGTCCCGAGCAGACCGCCATCTAATGCGCCGCAGGTGAGAAAGACATGGGAGCCTCAGCGCAGTGCCCGACTCGGTGCGGAGCCGGGAGCGGATGGTGGAGCAAGGGCGCGACGGGTTTTACGAAAGGCCCCGCTGCCCTGGCCCTTGTGGACCAGCTTCGGGCGGGCAACAGTCCCCTAACCGTGGCGGACTTTGCCAACTACGAGGCCCGCTGGCGGACGCCCCCCGCATCGCCCGTGCCGACCGGCTGCGCCGGATTAGGGATCCGGACGGGACGGGCGTGCCCGCCGTCGGCCTAGCCAACCCCGCCTTCGCCGACGAGCGGCGACGCCTGATCGGCGGTCCAGCGCCGGATTCCCTCGCGGCTGGCAATCCGTGACCCAGCGAACACGATGGACGCCCGGCCACCGGCCCGGCCCTCAGCTTGTTTTTGCCCACGACGCTCCGGATGGTACTGTAGGGGAGAAGAGAGGCAGGGCGTAAAGTGGGGAATCACGCCGAGGACGGCCGATGAGTTTGGAGTGCGAAACCCCGGACCGCCTACGATTGTGAGCGCCGAGCTCGGAAATCCGGTCATCGATTCGTTTCCGGAGCAGAGTCCACGGCCGACTGGTCGGCTCGAAGCGGTCATCGATTCGATCATCGACGCAAACCGCCCCATCTGGAAGAGCATTCTGGCCGCCCGCCCCGTTCCGGAGCCCTTCGACTACGCCTTCGAATTCTGGGCCATCGGACCTCCGTCGCTAGGACAAGATGAGTGGCCTGCGTGTCGGGATCAATAGGCGGAATGCGGTTCTCTCGCTCGGTTTTGTCTCCCAGGGTCCCCACTGTCTCCGTGACGATTCTCCACCGTGACGACCACCTTCTGGTTATCGACAAGCCACCGGGCCTCCTCGCCCAGCCCGACCACACCGGCGATCCCGATGTCGTGACCCGTGGAAAGGAGTACTTGGCCGAAGAAGGCCGCGAGGACTCCTTCCTTGGTCTGGTGCACCGGCTCGACCGCCCAGCGTCGGGGATTATGGTGCTGGCCTGCACCTCGGATGCCGCCCGGCACCTGTCCCGGCAGTTCCGGGAGCGGCTCGTGGAGAAGCGGTACCTGGCCGTCGTGGAGGGGACGCTGCAGGGCATCGGCACGTGGACCGACTTCATTGCGAAGCCCGACCGGCAGCCACGGCTCGTGGGCCCCAAGCACTCGGCCGGAAAGCGGGCCGAACTCCACTGGCAGGCCCTTGAGGCGGGCAACGAGCGCACGCTTCTCCAGATCGAACTCCGGACTGGCCGCCCCCACCAGATTCGTCTCCAGGCGACGAGCCGGGGCCATCCGGTGGTAGGAGACGAGCGGTACGGCGCCTCGTCGGCCCTCGGGAACCGCGCGATTGCGCTCCACCACGCCCTTCTCCGGATCGAGCACCCCGGGAGCACCCGTCGGTCCACCTTCGTCGCCGAACCGCCGGCCTTCTGGGCCAAGGCGGTCACCGACGCCATGCACGAGACAATCCGGCGCGTGCTCGATCGAGCCCAGCCTTGAAGGCATCGGTTTGGTGAAAAATAGGAGGGAGATCCTGAGGCTACGAACGCAGCCGCTCCCGTTCCCGTATCGGACCCACGCTCAATGCATCCTCACACCAGCCCCCTTGGACATGGGTGACACTTTCGAGCGCCTCGAGACCCTCCGTGAAAACCCGCGCGACGACATCCCGATGGCCCACCGCGTGAAACGATTCGTCGAGGCCTTGCAAATCCGGATCACCCGGACGCTCGACGACCTCGACGACGGGGCTTCCTTCGAGGTCGATCGCTGGTCCCGGGACGAAGGGGGCGGGGGCATCACGGCAGTCATCGAGGGGGGCGATGTGTTCGAAAAGGGAGGCGTCAACACCTCGGCGGTGCACGGGCCGCTGCCGGAGCGAATGGCCCGCGAGTTCGAGGTGGGGGAGGCTCCGTTCTACGCCACCGGCCTGTCGCTCGTAATACATCCCCAATCTCCCCACGTGCCCACGGTCCACGCCAACTTCCGGTACTTCGCGCTCGGGGAGGACCGCATGAATCCTGTAGACCAGTGGTTTGGGGGCGGGGCCGACCTGACGCCTTACTACCCGCGCCTCGACGACACTCAGCACTTCCATCGCATCTGGAAAAAGGTGTGCGACCGCCACGACGTGGCCGACTATGATGCCTTCAAGCGGGCGTGCGACGAGTACTTTTACCTTGACCACCGGGAGGAGGCCCGGGGCGTAGGCGGCATCTTCTACGATTATCTCCGGGAGGATCCGGAGGGCCTCTTCTTTTTCACGCGGGAGGCCGGACGGGCCTTCTTGGAGTCCTATCTGCCCATCGTGAAGCGACGGAAGGATGAGCCCTATGGCCCGCGCGAAAAGGCCTTTCAGCGGATTCGGCGGGGCCGGTACGTAGAGTTTAACCTGGTGTACGATCGGGGCACCAAGTTTGGGCTCGAGTCGGACGGGCGCACGGAGAGCATCCTCATGAGCATGCCGCCACAGGTGCAATGGAAGTACAACCATTCGCCCGACCCGGGGACGCCTGAGGCGGATGCGCAGTGGTATTTTGTGGCCCGCGACTGGCTCGATTTGACCGCAGACGACGTCCCGGAACGTACCGTGTGAAGACGACGATGGAAGCGGGTTTTAGGGCAAAGTTCAACGCAGTACTGGAACTGAAAAAAGCGTGGAGCGCACAACCTGTCCCTTTTGCTCTAGCACTTCTCTTGGTCTCTGAGTCCTCTTTTCGGTCCGAATGACCCCACTGGACTTCCTCCGCGCCTCTAATTCCGATCCGCGGACCCTGCTCAGCGAATACTCTGTATCTCCGCTTCAGATTGAGGACGGCGATTGTGTGGGGGTCGTCCTGTTCAGCCTTGGCGGACCGGCCTCCCTTGAGGATGTCGAGCCGTTTTTGTACAACCTGCTGATGGATCCCGCCTTCCTCGACCTACCGGTGGGCGGGCGGCTCCGCCACTGGTTGGCGAAGATGGGGGCGTACACGCGGGCCGAGACGCTGCAGGAGCGCTATGAGATGGTTGGAGGCGGATCCCCGCTCACGCGTCTCGTCGAGGAGCAGGCGGAGGCTCTCCAGCGACACCTCGACGATCGCTACGGCGAGTTCATGGGGATCAACTTCCAAACGTACCCGGCTATGCGGTACTGGCATCCGTTTGGTGAAGAGGCAGCGGCGCAGATGGCGGACGATGGCGTCGACAAGGTCGTCCTGCTCCCGTTGTACCCGCAGTACTCGACCCCCACGACGGGATCCGCACTCGCCTACTGGCAGGCCCTTGCGGACGCTGGGGAGCGCCCCACCTGGCCGACGACCGCCGTAGTGGAATACGCCGCCAATCCGAAGTACGTGCAGGCAGTGTCGGAGCGCATCGACGAGGCCCTCCAGCGCTTTCCCCAGAGCGTGCGCGACGAGGTCGTCCTCGTTTTTAACGCCCACGATACGGTCTTTCCGACCCGACATCAGCGGGAGGATTCTTACTGCTGCCTTGTCCACTCAACGGTAGAGCAGGTGATGCGCTTCCGCGATCGGGATCGGCTGTTCCACACAGCCTTTCAGAGCGTGATTGGCCCAAACCGCTGGCTCTCGCCGTCGATCCCCGACGCCCTCATGACACTCGCCGATCGGGGTCAACGGGCGGTCCTGGTCGTTCCCATCACCTTTGTGACCGATCACATCAACACCAGTTACGGGCTCGACGTCGAGCTCCGTTCGGAGGTGAAGGCGCAGGGCATTGACCACTTTGAGGTGACGGCAGGCCTCAACACGCATCCGCTGTTCATCGGGGCCCTCGGTGAGGCCACCGTTGCCCAGCTCGACCCGCCCGTCGACGTAAATCAGTCGCGCGTGGGGGGCAATGGGCGCTCGCCGACCTACCCGCTCCATCCCCTCCACCAGCTGCCCAGTTACGACTTGAATCGCGACGCCCCGGAGTGTCCCGACTGCGGGCGTACGGCCGGCGCCCGGAAATGGACCTGCACCACGGAGGCGACGGAACCGGATGTCCCGTCCGACCAGATGGCCTCTCCCCCAGATGATCCGTCAAACTCCTCGGCGGGATCACGGTCGGGGGAAGAGTCATAGTCGACGGGCCGTCCACCTTGAGGGACTTGCCAGTATGCATCCGACCCGAGACCATGAACTCCATGTCCCCGACCGACGCCCCGTCCGATCAGTTGCTTCGCACCCTGGCGTCCGTGCCGGTCTCGACCCCGGTGCTGAATTTGGGATGCGGCTCGGGACGACACGCCGAGGTGCTCCTGCGACTTGGGTTCCCGATGCACGCTTGCGACCCGCGGGCCGAGGCGGTGGCGGACACGCGGGCCGTCGTGCGCGAGTTGGTGAACGATGAGACTGCCCAGTCCTGTGTCCGACAGACCTCTCTGCAGGCCCTCGACGACCTGGACGCGACATTCGACTGGGTAATTGCCGACCGCACGGAGGCGTACCTTGATGCGTCAGCGGACCTGGAGCCTCTTTTCCGGCGGATCGTTCCCCTGCTCAACCCGGGCGGCTGGCTGTACCTGACCGTCCCCGCCGCCCCGGAAGCGGAAGGCCCCGAGGAGGCGCGGGGCCTCGACGATGTTGCAATTCTCTTTGCGCCGTCGGATCTGAGGGTCCCAGATTTCAATATACCCCTCATGGAGGTGCAGGCCCCTGAACGGATCCAAGAAAGCCAGGAACTGCGGCTCCACGCCCTGTACCGACGCGTGAAACGACCCGCTTCGGGCTGATCCTCACAGTCCCGAATCGGTCGCGTGCACGACGCACAAACCTATTGCCACGTTCCATCCACCATGGAAGTTGCCCCGTCCGACCTTGCCCTCGAACACAGCCGTCGATTTTACGAGCGCGCCCAGCACTCCATTCCGGGCGGCGTAAACTCACCGGCCCGCGCCTTCGACAGCGTGGGCGGCACGCCTCTCTTCATTGAAAAGGGAGAGGGAGCGTACCTCGAAGATTCCGACGAGAACGAGTATCTCGACTACGTGGCCTCCTGGGGGCCCATGATTTTTGGCCATGCCCACCCCGACGTGGTGGAGGCGGTTCAGGACCAGGCCGAGGCGTCGACCTCCTTCGGCGCCCCCACGGAGATCGAAATCGAAGTGGCCGAGGTCGTCTGCGACCTCGTCCCCTCCGTCGAGAAGGTGCGGATGGTCAACTCGGGCACGGAGGCTACGATGAGCGCCGCCCGCCTGGCACGGGGCTACACCGACCGCGATAAGATCATCAAGTTCGAGGGCAACTACCACGGGCACGGCGACTTCTTTCTCATCGCTGCCGGCAGCGGGGCCATGACGCTCAGTGAGCCCGACTCGCCCGGCGTGACGGAGGGGAACGCTAAGGACACGCTGCTCGCCCGCTACAACGACCTCGACCACGTCCAGCAACTCGTAAAGGCCAATCAGGGCGAGGTGGCCTGCATCATCGTGGAGCCCATTGCGGGCAACATGGGCTGCATTCCGCCGGCGCCGGGCTTCCTGGAGGGGCTGCGCGAGCTCTGTGACGCGCACGACATCGTGCTCATCTTCGACGAGGTTATGACCGGCTTCCGCGTCGCGCCGGGTGGAGCACAGGAGCGCTACGGGGTGACGCCTGACCTCACCTGTCTCGGAAAAATCATCGGGGGCGGCCTTCCGGTCGGGGCCTATGGCGGGCGACAAGAGATCATGGACTACGTCTCGCCGACCGGCCCGGTCTACCAGGCCGGTACGCTCAGTGGAAACCCACTGGCTATGCGGGCCGGACACGCCATTCTCTCGAAGATTGCCGAGGAGAAGGACCATATCTACGACCAACTCGAGGACTACGCTGAGGCGCTTCAGGAGGGCACGGAGCACAATCTGGATGCGCTGGGCCTTGACTACACGACCCACCAGGTGGGGGCCATGGGCAGCCTCTTCTTTACCGACCAAGAGGTCGTGGATCAAGAGACGGCGAAGTCGACGGACACCGAGATGTACGCCGCCTACTTTCACGCCATGCTGGAGGAGGGCATCTACCTCCCGCCGTCCCAATTCGAGGCCATGTTCTTCGGGACCCGCCACGGGGAGGCGGAGCTAAACAAGACCCTGAGGACGCAGCGCCGGGCCCTCAAACAAGTCCATTCGTAGGCTGGCCTCCAAACGCCGGTGGTTTACGGACCGCTGATGTGCTCGGCGGTCCGTCGTCTTCCGTCCGCCGTCGTCCCGGGACCCGTCCCGGTGTAATTCCCTTCCCGCCCATCCACTCGAATATGGCCGCCAACTCTTCCTCGTCTGATTTGCTCTTTGGCGTTGACCGTCGCGTGCTGGCCCTCGCGGTGGCCCGCATGGCAGACGCCGTCGGGAACTCTTTTCTCATTATCGTGCTGCCGCTCTACGTGGCCAGCGAGGCGGTGGGGGGCCTTGTCTTTGGAATCCCATCGTCCATGGTCGCGGGCGTCGTGTTGGCCTTGTTTGGCATCGCCAGCAGCGTGGCGCAGCCCATGGCCGGTCGCCTGTCCGACCGGGTCGGGCGTCGAAAAATCTTCGTGCTCGGCGGCCTCGTGGTGCTCGGGAGCGTCAACCTGGCGTTCGCAGTCGCCACCGCCTACTGGCACCTCTTTGCGCTCCGAATCCTGCAGGGACTCGCGGCTGCCTTCACCATTACGGCGAGCCTCGCCATCGTCAATGAGCTGAGCGACCCAGGGAGCCGGGGCGGCAACATGGGGGTGTACAACTCCTTCCGGCTCATTGGCTTTGGGGCTGGGCCGCTCTTGGCGAGTGCCCTGCTCGAACTTGGGCCCTTTTCGCTGCCCGGCGGCATGCAGATCACTGGTTTCGAGGCCACCTTCGGGGTCGCGGCCGGGACGGCCTTTCTCGGGACAGGGCTCGTGGGGCTGCTGGTGCAGGATCCGGAGGGCACGGGCCCGGCACCCCGGCGACTGGCGCTGCGCATCTGGGACCGGGCCGGACAGGGACTCGACACCATCTTTGCCCTCGGGCTGGCGACCCTCGTGATGGCGACGTGCATGGCGCTCCTGTCGGCCATCGAGCCGGAGGTGAACGCCCGACTGGACCAGGGGCCGTTCCTGTTTGCGGTCGAGTTTGTGGCCCTTATTGCCGCCCTCGCTGCGTTCCAGCCCATCGTGGGACGGGCGAGTGACCGGATGGGCCGCAAGCGCTTCATCCTGATCGGTCTCCTGGCCCTCGTCCCAACGACGATCCTGCAGGGCTTAGTAACAGTGCCCTGGCAGATGATAGGGGTGCGTGTGCTGCAGGGCGGGGCGGGGGCTCTGGTCTTTGCCCCGGCGCTCGCCCTGGCCGGGGATCACACCGCCCGAGGACAGTCGGGAGCGCAGCTCGCGGTGCTGACCGTCGCGTTCGGGCTCGGCATTGCGACGGGGCAGCTCGTGGCGGGATTCTTCGTCCAGTTCGGGTTTGCCATACCGTTCGCCATCGGTGGGGGACTCGCAGCGGGGGGCGCCGTGCTGGTGTTGACGCAGGTGGAGGAGTACGAGCCCACTCCGAAAGCGGCGTGACGATCGCCCCACCAAAAAACCCGCTCCGAACCGGCGGGCAGCTCAGAGCGGGGAGGGATCCTGGCGAAACCGAACCGGACCGATCACTCTTCCTTCTGCTCCAGAAGAAGGTCCTTGAGCTTCTCGAATTCCTCGCGCTCGAACGAGAGGCTGTACTTTCCGGGTTCGTCGGCGTCTCCGACCTCGGTGAGGGGCTCGACGTCAGAGGTTTGAACGACCTCGATGAAGTCGTCCGAGTCCATCTCGAAGGCACCGGCGAAGTCCTCGGCCGTGGCGGCGTAGATGCCCCCGTA
>CAZMDV010000057.1:0-11812 GCA_964564875.1 uncultured Salinivenus sp. | reverse complement strand
GCCCAAGCGCGCCCTGTAGCGGCGCTACCGGGCAAGCGCAGAAGTCGTTCTGCACGAGAACCACGAAGTCGCAGGCCCTGAGAGGTCTCGCCAGACAGACTCTCAAAACGGCATAGAGCGCTGCTTCTGGAACGTGGTCAAAACCTGTTTGGCGAGCCGTGGCCGCAATTCCACGGCGTCCGTAGGGCAGCAGGCCCCCAACTTCTCGGTGATGACGGACAGGGGCCGAACGTGACTCCTCAATGGATCCGTGGGAGAACCCCTTAGTGGGACGTGGGGAAGATTCTTTCTTCCCCAAAGAGGCCCCCCTGTGTCGCATTTGTCGCTCTGAACCGATCATACCACCGCTGGACGGCGGCCCCTTTCTCGAAGCGGGAGCGTCCGTGGAGGAGCGCTCACGGACGCACTCGCCGGGGGGCGCCGGGGCCGTCGTGTAGATTCCGGCACAAATTGTGGGGAGAACGTCGTTTGAGCCCCTGCCTAAACTCCACTCCGGTCCGTCCGTGGGAAAAGTCCTCACACCGAAATGGTGGACGTCCCTCCCGGGCCCTCAGGGCGAAACTTATACTTTTAGAGGAAGAAACCAGTAGGGGAGACGGGGGGCCCCCGTGTCGGGCATCCTTTTCGAATTCGTTCTGGCTCTCATGAGTGACCCGACTGCTTCTGTCCAGGCGCACACGGACGCAACGTCCGTCCCCCAGGACGTTCCCTGGCGGGCCGAGCCGGCACAGGCACTCGACGCCCTTGAAAGCCGTCGCCGCGGGCTCGACCCGGAGGAGGCGCAGCGACGACTCGATGAGGTGGGCCCAAACCAGTTGCGGGAGATGGAGCAACGGAGCGTTTGGGCCATCCTAGCCGAGCAGTTCCGGAGCCTGGTGGTCGTGCTCCTCGTGGTGGCGATGGGCGTATCCTTCGCCTTCGGCCGGGTCGTCGAAGGTCTCGCCATTGTCGCCGTCCTCGCCCTCAACACGGCCATCGGCTTTTTCACCGAGTGGCGGGCCGTGCGGTCGATGGAGGCGCTCCAGAAGATCGGTCAGGTAACGGCCCGCGTCCGGCGGGGAGGCACGGAGCAGCTCGTGCCGGCGGAGCAGCTCGTGCCGGGCGACGTGATTCGTCTTCAGGGCGGCGACATCATCCCCGCCGACCTGCGCCTGCTCGACGCCGATCGGCTGGAGGTTGACGAGTCGGCCCTCACGGGCGAGTCGGTGCCCGTTGCCAAAGATGCGGCGCCGGTGCCCCCCGACACGCCGCTCGCCGAGCGCACCTGCATGGCCTACAAAGGAACCGCCGTGACCGAAGGACGCGGGACGGGCCTTGTGGTATCGACGGGCATGGACACCGAACTCGGTGCCATCTCTGAAATGGTGGAGACCGCTGAAGGGGGCGAGACGCCCCTGGAGCAGAAGCTGGACCGGCTGGGACGGCGGCTCGTCTGGCTCACGGTCGGCATCGCCGCCGCGGTGGCTGGGGCGGGGCTGCTGGCCGGACGAGACCTCTTCTTGATGATCGAGACGGGCATCGCCTTGGCCGTGGCGGCCATCCCGGAGGGACTGCCCATCGTGGCCACCGTCGCCCTGGCCCACGGCATGTGGATCATGCTCCGGCGCAACGCCTACGTCCGCCGCCTCTCGGCCGTTGAGACGCTCGGGGCGACGACCCTCATCTGTACCGACAAGACAGGCACGCTCACCGAAAACCGGATGACGGTGGAGCGCCTGCTCCTGGCCGAACGGACGATCGACCTCCCATCAGATGCGCTCTCCCGCGACTCTGCGCCGAGGGACGACACCGATCCGCGGCTCGGTCTCCTCCTCGACGTCGGCGTGCTGTGCAATGGCGCTACCTACGACGAGGACGCTCCCGAAGAAAGCACGGGCGATCCCCTGGAGCTTGCACTCCTGCGGATGGGGGCTGAGACGGGCCGGCCCCGCCCGAAGCTGTTGCAGGACTGGCCCCTCGTCCGGGAGGTCTCCTTCGACCGGGAAAGCAAAATGATGGCGACCTATCACGAGAGGGAGGGCACGCTCTTCGTGGCCGTCAAGGGGGCGCCCGAGGCCGTCCTCGACGTGTGCACGCAGGTGGCCACGCCCACCGGTTCCGAGGCGTTGAGCGAAAGCGAGCGCGAGCGCTGGATCAAGCAGAGCCACGACCTCGCCGCCGAGGGGCTCCGCGTCCTCGCCCTCGCCCGCAAGACCGTGGACACCGAGGAGGCCCCGCCCTACGAGCAGCTCGAGTTGCTCGGCCTCGTGGCCCTCCAGGACCCTCCACGCAGCGACGTGCGGCCGGTGATCGAGCGTTGCCAGGAGGCCGGCATTCGGGTGGTCATGGTGACGGGTGATCATCCGGAAACGGCCCGCACCATCGCCCGGGCCGTGGGGCTGCAGATGGACGACCACGCGGTAGTGCAGGGCAAGGACTTTCCCTCGATCGAAGCGCTAGACGGCCCGGCCCAGGAGCGCTTGATGGAGGCGTCCGTGTTCGCCCGCGTGACGCCCAAGCAGAAGCTCGACCTGGTCGACCTGTACCAGGCGTCGGGACAGGTCGTGGCCATGACCGGCGACGGCGTGAACGACGGCCCGGCCCTCCGCAGCGCGGACATCGGGGTGGCCATGGGCCAGCGCGGCACGGACGTGGCCCGGGAGGCCGCCGACATGGTGCTCCAGGACGACGCATTCTCCTCCATCGTCGCGGCGGTGCATCAGGGCCGCATCATCTTCGACAACATCCGCAAGTTCGTCGTATACCTGCTCTCCGGCAACGTCGGGGAGATTCTGGGCGTCGGCGCGGCGGCAACGGTGGGGCTTCCCCTGCCCCTCCTGCCCCTCCAGATCCTGTACCTAAACGTGCTCAACGATGTCTTTCCCGCCCTGGCGCTCGGGGTGGGGCGCGGCACCGAAGGAGCCATGGACCGTCCGCCTCGCGACCCGGAGGAATCGGTGGTGACGTCGTACCACTGGGGACTCATCGGTGGCTACGGCGTGGTCATCGCGGTGACTCTCCTCGGCGCCTTCCTTCTCGCCCTCTACGGGCTGGGAATGGAGGTGCCCCGCGCCGTGAGCGTATCGTTCCTGACCCTGTCAATCAGCCGACTGCTTCACGTGTTCAACATGCGTCGCCCCGAGGGCGGATTATTCGACAACGAGATCACGCGGACCCCTTACGTCTGGGGGGCCCTCGGGCTGTGTCTCGCCCTGCTCCTGCTAGCCGTGTACTGGCCCCCGCTGGCCCACGTCCTCTCGGTGGTCCCGCCCGGCCTCCATGGCTGGCTTCTCATCGGCGGGGCGAGCCTCGTGCCCCTCCTCGTCGGGCAGGCCTATCTTGGCTGGCGGGGCCAGCGAAAACGAGCGGCCTGATGCTCCAGGGCAACAACACCGGGGTGAAGTTGCTGGTGCGTGAGGAAATTCCTGAAGGCCCTGAGGCGTCCCAGGGTCCGAAGGTGGGACCCGTGCGATGCGGGACGCCCTTCCTCACCGTTTGATCCTGGAATCGAATTTAGGGATTTCTGCTCGGGTCGGCACGTATTCTTTTCTCCAAGAGGCTCCTCATCACAATGGACCGAACGCAGATCACTCGGTATCTGACTCCTCTCATTTTTGGACTGCTGCTGGGACCTTTCGCCTGGGCGCCAGCGGCCGCTCAGGATACGCTCCAACACGGCAAAGACCAGCGCGCTGACCACTACGAGCACGATTTCGAATCCCCCGAGCGCTACGCCGAAAGCTGGAACGATCCGGAGCGGGACGGCTGGCAAAACCCCGATGCGGTCATCGAAGCCATGGGAATCGAAGAGGGAATGACCGTCGTCGATCTCGGGACGGGAACTGGATACTTCCTTCCCCACCTTTCCCAAGCCGTGGGGGAGAAGGGCCAGGTTCTGGCCGTCGACATCGAGCCGGCGATGTTAGAGTACGTCGCAGAGGTGGCCAAAAAGCAGACCCTCCCCAACATCGATACGGTTCTTGCCAGGCCCGAAAACACCCAGCTTGAGAAATCGTCGGTAGACAGAATTCTTACCGTTAACACCTGGCACCACATTCCGGACCGGGGGGCCTACGCCAAGCATCTCGCTGGTCGGCTGAAAAAGGAGGGGGCGGTTTGGGTGATCGACTTCACGGAGGCGGCCCCGATGGGCCCGCCCAAACGGCACCGTCTCGACCCTCAGGTCGTAGCCGATGAGCTCGAGGAGGGAGGATTCGACACAGAGATTCCCGATCTTGGGCTTCCCCACCAGTATGTCGTCGTAGGACGGCCCGAATGAAGAGCCTATTTTCTTGAGACCATCGACGGGGGACGGGGCGTCTCCTTGGTGGCCAACGTCGAGAAGGGAGGGGGCGTTGAAGACGTGCAAGAAGTCCCCACATCGGATATGCGGAGCGCCCCACACGGGCATGGGGCGATGTCGTGGAAAGACAGGGGGGCTGGTTTCTGAACTTACTGCGTAGACGAGGAAGAATCCCGATGCCCGCGGCCTTATCCACGCCGCCGGGAAAAATCGGATCATCCGGGCAACGGGTTTACTCATCACCGCTCAGTAAAAAGACACACCTGTTACTCATTCATGGGACGCGTAGAAGAAAAAATCGCCATTGTTACGGGCGGAGCCAAGGGCATCGGCCGGGCCACGGTCGAACTGTTGGCCGAGGAGGGTGCCCGGGTCGCCGTCACCGACGTAGACACGGAGGCGGGCCGGGAGACTGCCGAAGCGGTTCAGGGGGCGGGAGGGGAGGCCGCCTTCTTCGAGCACGACGTCGCCTCGGAAGCGGACTGGGAACGGGTCGTGTTGGAGGTGCAAGAGTCCTTCGGGGCCCCGGACATTCTGGTTAACAATGCCGGCATCTACCGCATCACCCCGATCGAAGAGGAGACGGTTGAGGACTGGCGCCGGCTCATGGACGTGAACGTAACGGGCGTCTTCCTGGGCATGAAGCACTGCACGCCCCTCATGCGCGAGCAGGGCCAAGGGTCGGTCATCAACGTGTCGTCGGTGGCCGGACTCGTGGGCGTGTCCGGGCACGCCTGCTACGGGGCGAGCAAAGGGGCGGTGCGGACCATGACGAAAGACGCGGCGATCGAGCTGGCCGAAGCGGGGGTGCGCGTCAACTCCATCCACCCGGCCTACATCGACACGCAGATGGCCGACTACGGAGCGGAGGCGCAGGACGCCTCGAAGGAAGAGCTCGAGGCCATGCACCCGATCGGGCACATGGGCGAGCCGGACGACGTGGCCTACGCGGCCCTGTACCTGGCCTCCGAGGAGTCCACGTTCGTGACGGGCACTGAACTCGTGCTCGACGGCGGGTTTACGGCGCAGTAGGGGGCTTTCTCTTCTCTCGCACAACTTTTTTCCACAACTTACGACCGGTCCCATGCTCACAATCGACCGTGTTTTGTTTCCGACCGACTTTTCGGACGGGGCCAAGCAGGCGTTTCCGCAGGCCGCTTTTCTGGCGGACTGGCATGACGCCGAGCTCCACATTCTGAACGTCACGGGCCGCCACCGGCACGACTTCGAAGAAGACCGCGAGCGCTTTCCGGTGTCTACCGGGACGCTCATGGGATGGCTCCGCGGGCCGGCCGATGCGGAGACGATGGCCGCGGGGCCGGACCTGGAGGCCCTTCCGGTGACGCAGGAGCAAGTCGAATCTTCCGCGCCGGCTGAGGTGATCGTCGGCTACGCCGGGGACGAAAACGTGGATCTGATCGTGATGGGGACCCACGGACGGCGCGGGGTAGACCGGATGCTGTTTGGGAGCGTCACCGAGGAGGTTGTGCGCCAGGCGCCCTGTCCCGTCTTTACTGTGCAGACCGGGGCGGAGGTGGCCCCGGGCGAGGCCGTGCGCCGCGTGCTCGCGCCGGTCGATTTTTCGGAGGCCTCGGAGGCGGCCGTTCACCACGCGAAGGAGATTGCCCTGACCTACGGCGCGGAAATCAACCTGTTGCACGTGGTAGAGGAGCCGCTCTACCCGGCTGCCTACGGCATAGAGCCGGTCGAATTCCCGACCCAAGACGTGGTTGGTCAAGTCGAGCAACAGCTCGCCGATCTGGTCCGGGAGGAGATCGGCTACGAGCACACCCTCGTGGAGGCCGAGGTCGGGCATCCGCCCACTGCCATCCTTGAGTACGTCGAAAAGAACGAAGTGGATCTCATCGTTATCGCGACCCGCGGCCGGACGGGCCTGGAGCGCATGCTGCTTGGAAGCGTCACCGAACGAGTGCTCCGCCGCTCCCCGGTTCCGGTGTTCGTCGTCAAGCCAGACCGCAAGTCCCTGTTGCCGCCGAACCGCACGTGAGCCAAGCCGCCTCCGTCTGGGGATTTTCGTCTCCGAGCCGATCCTCTTCGCTTGCCGCCGCATTGACGTTCACGTCCCATGGAAGCAGAACCGACGGTTCCATCTCGTGAGATTCGCAGAACCGTCCAGCTCGAGGACTACGCCTCCCTCATCGGCCGCGAGGCAGTCAATCGGATCTACGAGAAGGCCGAGGCCCTCCAGCACCTGCACGTCGCGCACGTCAACTCCACGTTCTACGGCGGCGGCGTGGCCGAGCTGCTCGACGACCTCACCCTCCTGATGAACAACGTGGGCATCACCACGGGCTGGCGGGTCATTCAGGGGGCGCCCGACTTCTTCAGCATCACCAAAAAGATGCACAATGCCCTCCAGGGCGGCACGATCAACCTGACCGATCTAAAGAAGAAGCACTACGAGGACATCGTGTACAAGAACGCCGTCCGCAGTCACCTGGACCATCACGACATGGTGGTCGTCCACGATCCCCAGCCTCTTCCCCTTGTCCAGCATTACCACCGGAATGGGCCCTGGATCTGGCAGTGCCACGTGGACCTGACGAGCCCGTACCCCGAGCTGTGGCAGTACCTGCGGCCCTTCATCGAGCAGTATGACGGCGTCGTCATGAGTCTGGACGCGTACAAAAAGTCGCTCGACACGCCGCAGCGTACGATTACGCCCGCCATCGACCCCTTCGCCATTAAGAACAAGGAGCTGAGCGAGGCGGAGATCGACGAGCGGCTAGCACACTACGACATTCCGCGCGACCTGCCGCTCGTGGTGCAAATTTCGCGGTTCGACCGCTGGAAGGATCCGGAGGGGGTGGTCGAGGCCTTCAAGAAGGCCCGGCGTGAGGTCGACGCAACCCTAGTGCTACTCGGGAACGTGGCCACCGACGACCCCGAGGGAAAAGAGGTGTACGAGTCGCTCCTCGATCAGGAAGAGGAGCGGATCATCATCCTGAGCAAGGAGGACACCGCCCTGGTCAACGCGCTGCAGCGCCGCGCGGCGGTGGTGCTGCAGAAGTCGATTCGGGAGGGCTTCGGGCTCACGGTCACCGAGGCGATGTGGAAGGGCACGGCCGTGATTGGAGGGGACGTGGGCGGCATTCGTCACCAGATCGAGGACGGAGAGAACGGCTTTCTGGTAGACTCGGTGGACGAGGCCGCCGAGCGCATTATCCAACTGGTACAGACCCCGGAGCTGCGAGAACGCCTCGGCACGAGGGCCCAAAGGACCGTCCGCGAGCGATTTCTCCTGCCGCACATGCTGGAGGACTACCTCGACCTTTTCGACAGCTTTGAGACGATCTATCGGCTCCGGGACTGAACTCAAAACGTAGATTGGGACCCCAGAAAAGAGAACGCCATTGCCCTCCGTCGCTCCATTCTTCGCCTCCACAGCGGGAGAGGAAGGATGGCGGCAGTTCGGCCTCTCGGCTCGTTTCGCTTCTTCGGACGGGTTTATAGGTTTCGGGGCTCTGGTGGCTGCCGCGGGGCACTTTAGGGGCGAAGCTCGGGCTCGCCCGACACTTTTCCCGCGGGCTCCTTCAAAATCCTGATTTCCGACGCTCTTCGTGATTCGATGATTCACAGCCTTCTTCTTGCACATGACTTTTCCTCGTCTTCGGAACGCGCCCTCGCTTACGGGGTCGACCTCGTCGAACGGACCGGAGCTGCCCTTCGCTTGGTCTATGTACAAGAGACCTCCCTCGGCCCGTTTGTGAAAGGGGAACCCTCCCCTCTGCCCGGTGAAGAGCAGCTCCAGCGCCAGGTTCAGAAACGGTTTCGCGACACCCTGGCGTCGTATTCTCTGGGCCTGGACGACGACTCTGTGTCCTGCGAGGTTGAGCGAAGTGGGGTGATCGCCCCGACTCTCGTCGAGATTGCTGAGGAAAGGGAGGTCGACCTCATCGGGATGGGAACGCATGGACGGCGGGGGGTCCAGCGCGCGCTGTTTGGCAGCGTGGCGGAGGAGGTGTTGCGGACGGCCCCGTGTCCGGTGCTCACGACGAGTGCCGCGGCTGACGACGCGGAGGCGCCGACCCCCGCCACCGTAAAGCGGATCGTGGTGCCCATCGACTTTTCCGAGCCGTCGCGGGCGGCCCTCCAGTACGCCGCTCGGCTCGCGTCGGTGTACGACACTTCGATGACGCTCGTCCACGTGGTTGAACTGCCCTCGATCCCGACGGTCTACCAGGTCGAATTTTCGGGGCTCTCTCCGGCCGAGATCGAGGAACGCGCGCAAGACGTGCTTGAGGACTGGGGCACCTCCGTGGCGGCAGCCCGAAACCTATCCTACGTCGTGGAAACTGGAGAGGCGGTGCCGACCCTCCTGCAGGTGGCCAATACCCCAAGCGACCTCGTCGTCATGGCGACCCGAGGACTCTCGGGGATGAAGCGGACGATGCTGGGAAGCGTGGCCGAAGGAGTGCTTCGGCGTGCTCCGGGACCGGTGATTTCTGCCCGGTCCTTTCCGGAAGGAGACTGACGGACGCCGTGCGGAAGCCCCCCTTGTTCTCAACCGGTGCGAGGGGGTCCATCGGCTCACGGATCGACGCTCTGCATTGTCCCGGGACCAGGATCGAGCCGATCGTGAAGCATGGTGTCGAAGCGGTCGTGGGTCTCGTTGTCCGGGAATGTTGACGGCCGGCCGATCGGTGAGCTGACTGAGCAGCGCCACGCCTGCGTCGGTGTTGGTCGGGAGGCCTGTCACGAGGTCGGGAGCGAGCCCGTCGAGCTCTTCGCTGCGGAGAGGGGAACTCGTTCGCGGACGCGACCTTGCGTGCGAAATGGAGGAACAGGCCAGCAATCGTTCCCGGGTCAACAAAATCCCCTAAGACCAGGCTCCCGAAAAGTTTGTGGGGACAGCATAATGGAGACGCCAGGTGCACGAGTGCGGGCAGGGCCTGCCCCTGCGAGCCGACTGGTCTACGGCCACACCTCTTTGCCGTCACGGTTGACGGAATCCCATTCCTCGCTTCCCATCCATTCTCTGACGAACGCCCGCCCGGCAGCGAAAGGCCGGGCGGCGCCGTACGACACGTCGATCCCTAGCTCAGAAGTGACCAAATCAAGCAGGATCGTTCGCCTCACGCGACGAAGGGGAATGACGAAAACCTGAGGGTGATCGGACTACTGGCTCGGCGCTCTCTGCCCTCTCATCTCGATATTTCAGTCATCTACCGGAAATCTGCAACGCGAAACGTCCGACACGAAGACCGGGGCCGCCGTGGGGCCAAGAGAATCTCTTTGCAGGGCCGGCGGCTAATCGGTATGTTTTTTGGCGATGAACAATTTGCCCCAGAAACGGGGCGTCATCTTCGGTGGAGGCCCCCCCATTTTTTCGCTCGACGACCCTTCCAAGTCCAACGGTTGCACACAGATGGATACTGTCATAGGCGTTACCGAAAAGCAAGGAAGTTACCAAGAGGCGCTCCGGAGGATTGGGAAGCAGGATGAGGACGGGCAAACCATCGGCATCGTCTACGTCGAGAGCGGGGTCTTCAGCTTCTTCCCGACGTTCTTCCGGGCCCTCGGGCTCCTCTTCGTTCTCTCGCTGTACGTTCTGCACCAGCCCCTCGGCTTTCTGCCGGACGGCGCGCACTGGACGATCGACGCCCTCCAGGGATGGGAGGTGGTGTCGCTCGGCACGTGGTTGACGGCCGTCGTGCTCTATCTCCTGTATTTTGGGTTTTCGCTGGTGAAAAACAACTTGTACACCGGCCAGCCCGGGGCCGAGATTCACTTCATGAAGCACGAGAAGATTGTCAAGACGCTCCGGCCCGGAGAGTGGAGCTTTGTCCTGGACCCGCGGGTCAGCCCCTACGCAGTGGTCTCCTCGAAGCTGATCGTGCTGGAGATGCCGGAGATCGCCGGGAATACCAGCGAGAACATCACCCAAAAGTACCGGGGCGCGATTCGCATGCGGGTGACCGACACGTACCGGCTCCTCGAGCGGGGCGGCTTCGAGAAATTCCTTCGTCAGCTCCGGGAGGTCTACGAGAGCATCATCAAGGATTCGGTGCTGAAAATCAGCGCGCGGGAATTCAACCAGTTCATGGTCGAGCCGGTGGCGGTGCCGGAGATCGAGGGAGAAAGTGTCACCGAGCGCCTTGACAACCTCGAGTCCAGCGACCTCTCGGTCGAGTACCTCACCGGGGCCTCCCAGATCGAGGAGATCGACATCTCCCGGTTCGACCTGAAGGAGTCCGACGATCCGGATCGACGCCAGATCCTGGGTCGGCTCCAGCGGCTCGGCACGGACTACGGCATCGAGATCATCGACCACATCCCGGTCGGCAACCTTACAAGCGGCGACTACCTGCGCACACTCGCGCTGCCCCTTGTCTCCTCGATCACGCGGCTCCGCCAGGCGACCGAGACGCTCCGCGAAATCACCGAGGAGGAGATCGACGAAGAGATTCAGGCCAAGGTCGCCGAGCTCAAGCTGGCGGTGCGGGAGACCGACCAGGTCCTCCGCGAGATCAAGTCGATGCGGCAAACGCTCAACGACGAGGAGAACAAGGAGGCCATCATGCAGGCCCGCGAGGCCACCATTGAGAACGCGGCGCAGGAAGAGATTGCCCCGGCCATCTCCCTCATCGAGTCCCTGCAGGCGCAGATCCGGGCCAAGGAGATGAGCACCATCGGGGCGATCGAGCGCTTCAACTCGGAGTGGGAGCAGATCCTCGGCGAGCTCGAGGCCAAACTGCCGGAGTACGTCCCGCAGGTCGAGTCCGTCGTCGTCAGTGGCGTGAACGAGGACATCATCCCCGGCGCGGACGTTGTCCAGCGGGTGTTGGAGGACACCGGCACGCTTCAGCAGCTCGAACGCTTGGTTGAGGAGGCCGGCGATTCCTACACCGAGGCGGAGATTGAGGAGATCATCCAGGAGATCGAGGCCAAGGCCGAAAACGTGGACGTAGACAGGATCATGACCCGGCTTCAGGAGGCCCTCGACGAGATTTCCTCCGAGTCGGAGATCTCGACCGAGCGGTTCTCGCTGGAAAACATCGAGGCGAGGCTGGATGAGATCTCCAAAAACGTCGAGGCCTCGTTGCAGGACGGATAGCCTTCGAGAGACCACCCGCGAGTCGTTCCCACGTCGGCACAGACCTAAACAGTCATGGAAAGCGTAAAGGAAGCGGCAGGCGACCTCGCAAAGGAGGTTGGCGACAAAGCATCGGACGAGCTTCAGGCATCGATCGAAGAAGGGCGAAAACAGGTGCAGGGGGAGATCGAGGACAAGCTGGGCTCGATGGTCGGGATGGTGACTGATTCGGCCCAGGAGACCCTCAAGGAGCAGTTTCGGGGGATCGACGAGGAGGAGGTCCTGAAGTTCGTCCCCGACCAGCGGCAATTTGCGGGCATCGGGTCCCTGCTGATGGGGCTCTTTCTACTGGTCATTCTACCATCGGTGCTGAACTTCGTCGCCTATCTGTTTTTTCTCGGCGGCGGGGTCGCGTTCGCGGCCCGGTACCTGCTCAACGCCAAGGTGGACGTGCCGGAGGGCTACGAGGGAGT
>CAZMDV010000056.1:0-12049 GCA_964564875.1 uncultured Salinivenus sp. | reverse complement strand
GAAAATTGGAAGATTGAAGGTGGGGACGCAGGAGGTGAAAAGAGGGGGGCGTCAGAGGGACGTCAGGAATGAGGTGGTGCGGCGCTCGGACCAATATTCGCCCGCGTCGTTGAAGGAGACGAAGCCGACGTGGCCGCCGCTCTCGGGCATCTCCAGCACCAGGCGGCCGTGCTCCTGAGCAATCGAGCGCGGGTAGCACGGATCCGGAAGGAAGGGGTCGTTGGCGGCGTTGAGGAGGAGAGTGGGCACGGTGAGATCTGAAAGAACAGGCTTGCTGCTGGCCTGCCGGTAGTAGTCATCGGCGTCCCGGAAGCCATGGAGCGGGGCCGTGTAGGCGTCGTCGAAGCCACGAAGGGTGCGAATCTTACGGAGTCGTCGAGTGGACACCCGCCCCGGGTGCTGCCGTGCCTTCACGTGGATCTTCTGCCGCAGGGAGTGGAGGAAGTACTGCGTGTAGTGCCTGTTCGACCACCGATCGATCTGATCGGCCGAAGCGTCGAGGTCGACGGGGGCGGAGAGGGCGACGGCACCTTGGATTCGGTCATCGACCTGGAAACCTCGCTCGCCCAGGTACTTGAGCGTGAGGTTGCCGCCGAGGCTAAAGCCGACGAGTACGACCGACGCATAGCCCCGCCCCAAGACATGGTCCACCACACAGGCCAGGTCGTCGGTCTTGCCGCTGTGATAGGTGGCCACTCGCCGGTTCGTCTCGCCACTGCAGCCGCGCAGGTTGAGCGCGCATACCGTCCATCCGCGACGGATGAACGCCCGTGCCATGCCCCGCATGTATTTGCGGTGTGCACTGCCCTCTAAGCCGTGGGTGAGAATCGCGACGCGACGCGGGTCTCCGGCGTCGGCCGTGGCCCAGTCGAGATCAAGAAAATCGTCGTCAGGCGTTTCGATGCGCTCGCGCCGGTCATACGCAAAGTCGACGCGTCGGACGAGCGAGGCGTAGAGGGTCTGTCGGTGGCCGCCGTCGAAGAGGAGCGGGGGCGTGTACGTGGAATCAGCGATCGGCACGGGGGACGGGGAGAGCGTAGGAGTGGGAGACGCAGGGACGAAGGGATTGGGTGCTTGGAAGCGTGGAGGATTCGGAGGTAGGGAGACGGGAAGGGGCACAACATTATTTTTGCGTCCATGCCTCCGCGCGTCCGAAGCGTCCAGTCGTCCCGAATCAATGCCGGAGGACGATGGCGCCGAACATGCGGCCTGTGGGCCCGTCGGTGGCGCGGTACGAGAAAAAGTCGTCGCTCTCCTGCACCGTGCAGCGCCCGGACACCTCGATGGCCTCGCTCGGCACGCCTGCCTTCTCGAGCTGGCGGCGCAGGGCCGCCTTGAGGTCCACGTGGGGACGATCCGTACCGTCGGGCTGCGCCGTCACGGCGTCGTCGAACCGGGCGGCCACCTCGGGCCCGACCTCGAAGGCCTCCTGCGAGAGACAGGGACTCACGTAGGCCCGGATCTGAGAGGGAGCGGCGCCGCGGTCCGTCATCGTGGCCACCGTGTCGCCCGCGATGCTGCGGACGGCCCCCCGCCACCCGGCGTGACAGGCCCCCGCGACGCCATGAGCCGGGTCCGCCAGCAGAACGGCCGCGCAGTCGGCCACGGCGACGGCGAGGAGCAGGCCGGACGTGGTAGTCACGAGGGCGTCGCAGAACGGCTCGTGCCGGGGCGCGTCGATGATCCGGACGGTGGACCCGTGCACCTGTCCTGCCGTGGCAAGCCAGGCAGGATCTGTGTCCAGTGCGGCACAGAAGCGGCGCCGGTTCTCCTCCACGCAGCTCGCCGCGTCGCCGACGTGGCGCCCCAGGTTGAGGGTATTGTAGGGCGGGCCGCTCACGCCGCCGTGCCGGGTGCTCATGCCCGCCGTCACGGACGGAACGTCGGCGAAGGTGCGGGGCCGAAGGAGGGGCGAACGGGGTTTCATCGCGGGGCTCGGGGGTGGAAGGGGCCAGGCCTCGGGGATGGTGGTCCTCCGATCAACAGTCTGCGCGGAAATCGGTTCGCCGAACACCGGAAAGCGATGCAACCTCTACTCTTACTATCCGTCTCATAAAGCGTCTATACCGGCTTCAAATGTCGGATGCTCACGTACACGATTTTCGTTTCGTCATGGATATGGATCCGTCTCTGCTCACCTGGGTCTTCGTCATCGGTGGAGTTCTCCTCATGTTGGTTGAGACAGTGGTGCCGGGGGGCATCGCATTCTTTCTCGGCGTCGGCGGCATTGTGGTCGCTGGCATCCGGGCGCTCGGGCTTCTCATCGACCCACTGACGGCTGTCATCACCTGGATATTTTTGTCGACGGGCCTCACGATTGCCCTGCGGCCCCTCATGCTCCGCTTTGCTGAGGGCGACATCTCGCTGGCCATGACCGACGAGGACGCGGAGGCGATGGGGGAGACAGTGACGGTCATCGACCCGGTGGGGCCGGAGGAGGGGGGGCGGATTCGCTTCCGGGGCGCCACCTGGGACGCCCGCACCCTCGAAGGCACGCTGCCGGAGGGCGCGGAGGCCCAACTGCTGTACCGGGACAACCTGACGTGGGTCGTCGAGCCCGCCGACCATGCCGACCTCGACGCGGAGCTCTCGGAAGCCATTGGCGGGGACATACCGAGCCGGGATGACTCGGTAGACACGGATTCGACAGACTCCTCCCCCGACACGTCCGGGCTCGGCTACGACCCGTCGGCCCACCAGCCCAATTAGCACAGAGTCCCTCTTTTGTTCGTTGCACTGATTCCTCCTCGTCCCCATGTGGACCGTTCTTCTGCTCGTCCTTGCCGCCACGATTTTTATCGTCTACAACACCTTCATCATCGTGGAGATGCGCGAGAAAGTGATTATCGAGCGCTTCGGCAAGTACCACGACACGCTCGATCCCGGCTTTCACTTCGTGATCCCATTCGTAGACCGCGTGGCCTACCGTCACGAGACGCGCGAGCAGGTGCTCGACGTGCCGCACCAGAAGTGCATCACGAAGGACAACATTGAGGTGGATGTGGACGGCATCGTCTACCTGAAGGTGATGGACCCCTACAAGGCCAGCTACGGCATCAACGACTACCGCCTCGCCGCCGTCAACCTGGCGCAGACGACCATGCGCAGCGAGGTGGGCAAGATCACGCTCGACGATACGTTCAGCGAGCGGGACACGATGAATGAGGCGATCGTCGAGGAGCTCGACAAGGCCTCCGACCCGTGGGGCGTGAAGGTGATGCGCTACGAGTTGAAGGACATTCAACCCTCCCAAGACATCGTCCTCACGATGGAGCAGCAGATGGAGGCCGAACGCGACAAGCGGGCCGAGATCACCAAATCGTCCGGCGATCGTGACGCCCAGATCAATACCTCGGAGGGAGAGCGGAAGGCGTCCATCCTGATGTCGGAGGGCCGGCGTCAGCAGCGCATCAACGAGGCGGAGGGGGAAGCCCGTGAGACGGAACTGCTGGCCGAAGCCACGGCCAATGGCATCGAGCGGGTGGCCGACGCCATCGCGCAGCCGGGGGGCTCCCTGGCCGTAAAAATGCGCCTGACGGAGCAGTTCATTAACCGCCTCGGTGAGGTCGTGGACGGGGCAAACGTGAGCGTGCTCCCCATGGAGGCGGCGAACTTGAAGTCGTTCTTCGAAGGCGCCTCCGAAGTGACGAATCCCTTGCAGAACAAGTAGCGACCTGCTCTCCGCCCACACCCCCATACGCAAACACGCCCAAACACCATCATGGACGCCGCCCCCTTTGCCTTTCTCGACACCATCAGTCTCGGGATCTTGTCGCTACTGGCCCTCTACGTGGCCTACAAGTTTCTGCGGGCGATTCGGTTCGTGCCGCAGCAAAACGCCTACGTCGTCGAGCGGCTCGGCAATTACCACAAGACGCTCGGGCCGGGCTTCCACGCCCTTGTTCCCTTCATCGACCGGGTGGCCTACACGCTGGACCTCCGGGAGCAGGCCATTCCCGTCGAGCCGCAAGAGTGCTTCACCAAGGACAACGTCCGCGTAGAGGTGGACGGCATCATCTATCTGAGCGTCACCAATCCGGAGAATGCGGCCTACGGCGTGACCGATTACCGCCGAGGAGCTATTCAGCTAGCGCAGACGACGACCCGCTCGGTGATCGGGCGCATGGAACTGGACACCACCTTCCAGGATCGGGCCGCCATCAGTCAGGCGGTGGTCGAGGTGCTCGATCAGGTGGAACAGGCGTGGGGCATCAAGGTGCACCGCTACGAGATCAAAAACATCGAGCCGCCGCGCACGGTGCAGAAGGCCATGGAGCGTCAGATGACCGCTGAGCGCGAGCGCCGCGCCACGGTAGCCCGATCAGAGGGGGAACAAGAGTCGACCGTCAACGACGCGGAGGGCTCGAAGCAGGAGCTCATTAACCAGTCGGAGGGGGAGATGCAGCGCCGCATTAACGAGGCTGAAGGGCGGGCCCAGGAGATCGAAGCGCTCGCGGAGGCTACCGCGAAGGCCATCGAACGGGTGGCGGAGGCCGTCTCCTCGCCGGGGGGCGAGGAAGCGGTGAAGCTGCAACTGGCCGAGCAATACCTCGACACGATTGCCAAGCTGGGCAAGGACGAGAACGAAGTTCTGCTGCCAGCCAACCTCACGGAGTATGAGTCGGTTATCGAGGGCCTATCGCTCGACGAGTTCACGCTGCGGTCCGACGGGGAGAGTCCACGACCGTCCGGCGACGGGGCGCCGGAGAGTGCATCGGAAAATGAGTAGCATTGACAAGACGGCGGACGGCCGACTGCAGACCGCGGTCGGTTGTCACCGGACCGGAGTCGCTCGCATGCGACCCTACTTTTTCGAGTAGACTGTGATGCCATCATCCAGGCCTGGGCGATGATGTGCCAGGTCGACTCGCGGCGGGCCTCTATCTCTTCCGGGGTGGCCACGACGATATCTTTCGAGACTGGCAGATCAGACCGTTCACGCCGCAGGGCCACGGCCGCGTCCCGCTTGTGGTCGATCTGCGGCAGGACGACGAGCAGATCCAGATCGCTGCTGGGATGCATCACCTCGCGGACGTACGAGCCGAAGACGACGATCTGAAGCGGATCGAAGGCGTCGACCAACCGGCGAACGGCCGCCTGCACGTGAGACGCATTCGGAGTCGGCCAGGGAGGCGCCTCGTCGGGCGTAGAGGTCGGGTCGTCGCTCATGGATCCGCGATCCGATGCGTGGGTGTGGATTCTGAGATACGCACCGAGGGGCGATGTGCGTCCCTGCGTCGCGCTGAAGGACGAGAGGCCTTTTCGCTGTTCACTCTCGAATCGGTCGGTCCAGTCGGGCGATGCCACTGCTCTACTACTGGCGCCGGGACAACTACCAGCGGGACCTCGACCTGGGAGCGGGCTACCACCTCAACCAGGACAACCCGGTGATGCACGAGGTCACTCGGGGAGATAGTTTGTGGGCCTTCACCCGTACCGCCGATGGCCGCTACGTGCTGGCCGCTGAGCTGATCGTGCAGGCCAAGACGAAGAACCGGCCCGACTTCCGGTACGGAAAATATCGGGTGTGGGGCGAAGTGGACCGGTCACGGTACTTTCGGGTCGAAGGGGCACCCAGCGTCGAGCAGATCATCCGGTCGCTGTCGATACGGGCAGAAGCGCGGGTACTCGGGCGCTCCTTTCAGGGCCATGCCGCCGTTCGCAAGATCACGGGCGACGATCACCGGATTCTTCGAGAGGCGGCCCGCGATCTTCCGCTCGAACCACGGGCCCGCATCCTCCCCGAGGAAAAGCTGGAGGCGGCTCTCATCATGGGAAACCGCTCCTCCGTAGAGCAGCTTGTCCGTGAGGAGGAACCGGGCGTGGCCGAGGAGCGGAAACAGTACCTCTACGAGGAGGCGCCACGGCGCAATCCGGACCTCGTGGATCGGCTCCAGCGCCTGTATGACAGCCACTGTCAGATCTGCCGGTGGGATCCCGTCGACGAGTACGGCGAATCGCTCTGTGAGGGACACCACATCCGATGGCTGAGCCGGGGCGGCGACGATGCCCTCGACAACCTGATGCTCGTGTGCCCGAACCATCACCGTGCCATCCATCGGTGCGACGCGCCGCTCGACTGGGGCGACATGGCCTATGACTTCGGCGACCACCGGGAGGCCGTGGCGGTGGATCGGCATCTGACGTGAAAGTATCTGACGTGAAAGTGTCACCATGTCGGGGAAAGGCCCACCCCTCGGGACCAAGGTCCCCAACCTTCCAACGTTCAATCTTGAACGTTCACAGGGTGAAGGTTAGACATGTCCCTAATCGGAGGCACCGATCCTCCAGCAAGCGCCCACGTTTTGATTCAGAAACGACATTATTCGACCGGCTTCCGGAAAATCATGAAGTGCTGGCGGGGAAGCATATTCTTCGTCTCCACCCATTCCAGCCCTACGGCCCGCATTTCTTTCCGGGTCTGCTTCTCCGTCATCTTGTGCAGCGTCTTGATTGGAATGCTCGGGTCCTCCTTCCGGTACTCCACGAGTACCACGCGCCCGCCGGGCGTTAAGGCCTCGTAGAGCGCCGTCATCATCTCGTAGGGGTGCGAGAACTCGTGGTAGGCGTCCACCATGTAGGCCAGGTCGACGGAGTCGGCCGGGAGTTGCGGGTCTTTCACCGTGCCGCGGACCGGGATCACGTTCTCAACATCCCGCTCTTTAATCCGCTTACGGATCATGTTCAGCATCTCCGGCTGAATGTCGACCGCGAAGACGTTACCCTGCGGCACCCGCGGCGCGACCCGAAACGTGAGGTAGCCGGTGCCCGCACCAATGTCGGCCACAGTGTCGGAGGGGTCCAGCGGTAGATTTTCCACCAGCAGGTCGGGGCGCTCCTTCGTTTCCCGGGCCGGACGCTCCAGCCAGTTTGCTCCACGGTGGCCCATAACCTGCGAGATCTCGCGGCCCATGTACATCTTGCCGATGCCATTTCGGCTCGGGGGACGCTGGGAGTAGAGATCGGAGGTGTCGGTCGTGTCGGGGGGCGCGGCGTGGCGAGGCGAAGGTCCGTTCGCAGTGCCCAGCAGGACGCCGGCCGTGAGCAACCCTGTGAGGCAGAGTGCCCCAACTCGGGCGAGGAGGGACTTGGGCATACGGGAAAAGATGTGGTGAGGAAACTATTTGACCGCACAAATGCGAATGGCCGCTGGGGGTTTATCCCGACAGCGGCCAGACGAACAAGCGTAGCAGCCTTCTCACAATGTGCAACAACGTCGACTCACGCTTCGAGAAGACAGCGCACGGCGGCCTACCCAATCAGCTTCTTGCGATCCGTCCGCTCAAATCGTCGCTTTTCTTTCCAGGCGTTACGGTAGGCTGTCTCGACGCGCTCCCGAAGCACGCCGCTCGTCGCCGAAAGGACGAACGACACGGGCGCAAGGAGCGTGTGCGTAATGAGAAACCCGACAAAGTGCGGTCGGGAGTGTGGGCGTCCAAATACATAGGTTTCGAGCGCCATGTACATTGTCCAGAGAGAAACGAGTATAATATATGTGATCATATAGTGTCACTTTCTTTTGAGAAAAATTGCTCATCTTCGAGTGCACCGGACCCCAGTTCCACCATTGCCAGAACATGGGATCCGAGGGGTTTTCGGCGTCTGAGCGCCAATTCTTAACAAAACCCCGGCACAAAATCTCACAGTACCAACGGGACGAAAGGGGAACTAGTTTTGTTCTGGACAGATCTTTACGACGACGATCATCGGATGAAGGAAGCGGTTCCGGTTGTTGGAGTTGAGTGAAGAAATATGGCAGTAAATGGTCACCTTTTTGTCTTACCCGACGCGTGGCCGCCGAGTCCGGTTCCCACGCTTGGGGTCGGGGAGAGAGGGCCCCGACGACGAGGCGTCGGGCGCCGAACAGTCCGCCCGGCGCATGCTGACGGCCGAACAAAATGTGGTAAACCGGAAGATGATGACCCATCTTCTGGGGCAGATGGGCCACGAGACGGACGTCGCAACCACCGGCGACGAGGGGCTCCAGGCCCTGCGAGCAGGACGGTCTGAAATACGGAAACCAGATGGATCCGTCCCGTGCGGTAGAACCCCACCCGCACGCACACATTTGAAGAATACCTACCGGCCTTCTGGATAGGAATGGGCAACCCCCTACAGGGTGTCCATTGATCATGCTTCCCTCAACACATACCATCGATTATGTCGCTCCTCCCGTCGAGCCGCATCACCCAGATTCTGCTCGGCATTCTCGGGGTCATCCTCACCGTGGTGCTCTTCGCTCCGGGACTCGTTGTCGAGTACTTCTGGATGGGCGAGCTCGGCTACTCAAGCGTATTCTGGACCATTCGGGGCACGCAGGTGCTGCTTTTTGTGCTCGTCTTCCTCGTGGCGGGCCTCTACTTCGGAACCAACTTTTACTATCTCGTGGGCAATATTCCCCCCCTGTGGGCCTCTCAGTGGGCGCAGGAAGGGGAAGCGCCCCAGGTCGGGGGTGAGCCGCTCACCCGGGATCGGCTGAGGCGGCTCAGCTACGTGATTGCAGGGGTACTCAGCCTGCTCTTTGCCATCGGGTTCTCTGGACGCTGGAATGAGTTGCTTCGCTACTGGTACGCAGGGACCTACGGACAGAGCGATCCCGTCTACGGGGTCGACCTGGGGTTCCACATGCTGGAGCTTCCCTTTCTGCAGGCGCTCCAGAGCGGAATTGTCGGCTTGGCATTTCTCGGTCTGCTGGCGCTCGTGACCGGATACGTCATCGCCGGCCAGATCGGGGTTCAGGACGGGGGGGTCGAGGCCGACTCTGGAGCCCTCCGGCATCTTGGGGCCAACATCATCGTCCTGCTGCTGGGATGGGCGTGGGGCTTCTATCTCGACCTGTACGACCTGCTGCAGGAGGGGGGCGGTGCCGTGTACGGGGCGGGCTACACGGACGTCAACGTCATGATTCCGGCCCTCTACGTGATGGTTGCAGCGACCCTCGTGCTTGCCGGGCTGGTGGGGCTCAACCTGTACCAGCGGCGGCTCCGGCTCTTGGGGATTGGGGGCGTGGGGTATGTCGTCCTGTTGGTGGGGGGGCTCGTCCTGGCACCGTCCCTCGTCACGCAGCTGACTGTGCTGCCCAGCGAACTGCAGGTGGAGCGTCCCTACCTGCAGAACAACATCGACATGACCCGCGAGGCGTACGGTCTCGAAGACTTCAAAGAGCGGTCGTATCCGGCCCAGCCCGGTCTTCCGGCGAACGCCGTGGAGGATAACGAGGCAACCATCAACAACGTGCGACTGTGGGATCCACGTCTCCTCATCGACACCTACCGGCAGCTGCAGGAGATCCGGCTCTACTACGAGTTCTACAGCGTGGACGTCGACCGCTATATGCTCGATGGCGACTACCGCCAAGTGATGGTATCCCCGCGAGAACTGACCCAGCAGCTCCCCGAGGACACCTGGGACAACCGGCACGTCCGCTTCACGCACGGCTACGGCTCGGTGGCCAACCTCGTGGCGCGGGAGGGATCGGAGGGAAGCCCGGAGTTTCTCATTCAGGACATTCCGCCCCAGGCCAGGTACGAGTCGCTGGATGTGGACAACCCGGCCCTCTACTACGGGGAGCGTACCCCGCACTACCGCATCGTGCCGGCGGGGGCCCCGGGGGATTCGCTGGAGCTCGACTATCCGCGCTCCGGCGAGAACGTGTATGCCCGATACAGTGGCAACGGCGGGGTGAGTGTCGGGAGCTTCTGGAAGCAACTACTCTTCTCCTACTACCTGGGCGATTTCAACGTTCTCCTCACCGACTACGTCCGGGATGACAGTCAGATTCAGTTCTGGAACCAGGTGCGCGAGCGGGTACAACGCGTCGCTCCGTTCCTGAAGCTCGACAAGGACCCGTACATGGTCCACGGCGATGATCGGCAGTATTGGATTGCGGACGCTTACACGTCGAGCGAGTCGTTTCCCTACTCGGAGCCCATTCGGGGTCAGCAAGGATACGAGGGCACCCGCTACATCCGCAACTCAGTGAAGGTGGTGGTCGATGCGTACAACGGGGACGTCTCCCTCTACGTGGCCGAGCCGGACGATCCGATCATCCAGATGTACCAGAAGGTCTTTCCCGATCTCTTCCAGCCGCTCGATGCCATGCCGGAGACGCTGCGGGATCACATTCGCTACCCGCAGGATCTCTTCGAGATGCAGATGGAGCGGTACCGGCGCTACCACCAGACACAGCCGCAGGTTTTCTACAACAATGAAGATCTTTGGACGCGGCCCCAGGAACAGTATGCGGGTCGGCAGCGGCAGATGGAGCCGTACTACATCCTCACAGATCTGCCGGGGGAAGATGCGGCCGGGCTGGAGTTTATGCTCATGATGCCGATGACGCCGGACGGACGCGATAACATGATCAGTTGGATGGCCGCCCGGTCCGATCCCCCGAATTACGGGGACGTCGTCGTATATGAGTTGCCCAAGGATCGCCTCATTCGGGGGCCCAACCAGATCGAGTCGCGCATTGATCAGGATACCGAAATTTCCCAGCAGATTTCGCTCTGGGACCAGCGGGGATCGAGCGTAATCCGCGGGAATCTCATCGTCGTGCCCATCGAAGAATCGTTCCTCTACGTGGAGCCGATCTTCCTGATTGCTGACGAAATTCAGATTCCGGAGATACAGCGCGTGATTGCGGCGACCGATCAAGATGTAGCCATGCAGCGCACCCTGCGGCAGTCGCTGAACGACGTGCTGGGCGAGCAGGTCGTGGAGACGCGCGACCAGGCCCTGGCGAAGATGGAGCAGGCGGCCGGCGCTGCGCAGGCCGCCGCACCGGAGCAGATCGAAGGGCTGGAGCGGGCGAAGGATCTCATTCAGGAGGCGCGTCAGGCCCTCCGGGACGGCGACTTTGCCACCTTCGGGGAGCGGTTCGACGAACTGGAGCAGGCGCTCAACGACGTGCCCATTCCCGACACGACGCAGGCCGTACCGCCCACGTCCGAGGCTGTGCCAGAGGCAAGTGGCGGGCGTGAAGAGTGAGTCTCCTGGGGCGGTACAGATAGAATTGATGCCGAAAGCGCCAACCCCCCGAGGCGACCTGCCCGTTTTGGACGGCTTCGGGGATCCAAGCGCCGCAACGCTAATACGTCGAACGTTTTCGGCTTATAGTACCGAGTAGAGCGCGAGACGAGCAGTAAAACTCCCGGATTTACCCGGGGGGACTCGTCTCATGGATTCGAAGAATCCTAGAGACTGTATGCACAAGACCAAAAACTACATATCGGAGAATCCGAGAGGTTAGACAGTCTGGCCTCGGCTTCTGCTGATCTTTGGAACCAGGTATGTACATGGTATTGGCGAACGGTAGATCGACAGAATCACTGGCTCAGTGAGAGCGCAGCAAAACGATGGTTTGCTAAAGGGAATCCCGATCTCCACAGTCAGTCTTCCCAAGCGGTCGTAGAGCAATTCTACGACGCAATAAGAAGCGGGCATGGGAATGCCAGAGAAGGAAACCCACCTCGAAACTGCTCCAAACGGTGGAACAAAGTGTGCTGGAAGAAACAGGCAATTCGGCGCCGGGAAGATGGTGTACTTCGGCTCTCAAATGGGAGAGGAAACGACCCTGTCTTAGTCGATTGGCCACTAGACAGAGAGCCAGTTTTTGTCGAGATCGGCTGGAACGACGGATATGAGGTTCGGGCCACCTACGAGGTAAAGCCGGAGGACCGCACGCGGGGCGAAGACGTGGCCGGAGTCGATCTCGGTGAAAAACATCTTGCGGCCGTTGCGACTTCTGGCGATACCTTTCTCTTGAACGGAGGAGAGCTCCGGGCGCTGAGGAAGTACCAGAACCAAACGAAGGCGAAGCTCGATGCGAAAATAGACCGCAAAGAGCGCGGCTCAAACCGCTGGAAGAAGCTGGTTGAATCGAAAAACAAGCAATTGGGTCACATCGACAACAAGATCACGGACCTCCTGCACAAGCTCAGCCGAAAGCTGATCGAGATGCTCCTTGAGCGAGGTGTCTCGACGGTGGTGATCGGCGAGCTAAAAGGGCTCCGTGACAACGTAGGCTACGGCCCGCGGATGAACCAAC
>CAZMDV010000055.1:0-12178 GCA_964564875.1 uncultured Salinivenus sp. | reverse complement strand
GCCCTCAAGCATAAAGGATATCCTGGGTGGGTGACAAACCTTTGGAAGAAGCACTTTGGTTGTCCTGCGCTTCTTTCATCGAGCGCAACAGCCGTCCGCGTCGGCACCGACTCGACCCAAGTCCGCACGCTACAGAGGGAGAAGTACCGCGTTGAGTAGACGGAGCCAGCCCCTCCACCGCGCTACGCCACGGACAAGTCCAGTGCCGCATCGGACGAGATGACCTGCACGCCCGCATCGTTCATCTCCTCCCACGCCTGCGCCAGGGAGCCGTCCTGATCGATGCCCCGGGTCGCGTCCTCAATCACGAACACGTCGAACCCTTCCTTGCGCCCATCCACGGCCGACCACTTCACGCAGAAGTCCGTGGCGAGGCCGCAGAGGTAGAGCGTGTCGATGCCCCGCTCGCGCAGGTAGCCCGCGAGGCCGGTCGGCGTCTCGCCGTCGTTCTCGTAGAACGCCGAGTACGAGTCAATCTCCGGCCGGAATCCTTTCCGGATGATCATCTCCGACTGGGTCGTGTCGAGGTCCGGGTGAAACTCAGCTCCTTCCGTCCCCTGCACGCAGTGGTCCGGCCACAGGACCTGCTCGCCGTAGTCCACCTCAATCACGTCCATCGGGGCGTGCTCGGGGTGGGAGGAGGCAAACGACTGGTGGCCCGCCGGGTGCCAGTCCTGGGTCTGGAGGACGTGATCGAAGCCCGCGGCCAGCTCGTTGACGGTCGGCACGATAGCGTCTCCCTCCGGCACGGGCAGGGCGCCGCCGGGGCAAAAGTCGTTCTGAAGGTCGACGATTAGCAGTGCATCCATGGCGTTCGAAACGGTCTTGTTGATGCAGTGACAGACGATTTCGGGGACAGGACATGAGCGTCGGCACGAGGCTGCGCACTCAGTAAAAAGTACGCCGATTTCCATACGGTTGTTTACAATTCCTGCGCACATCGGGACCATTGGGGTCAATTTGAGGGTAAAAAATCATGGTTTACTCTATGGTAGTCCCCGCCGCTTCGTGAGCTCTCCTGATGCCTCCGACGTGTCCGACGCATCTCCGCCTCCCTCCACCGAGGAGGTGCGGCGGGTCGTTGCGACCTTGAAGGACCGGGCCCCCATCGTCCGGCGGACCTCCGCGGCGCAGCGCACGGCAAAGATCCGACGCTTGGCCGACACCCTCCTGGATCGACGCCAGACGTTCGCCGACGCCCTGCAGGCCGACTTCCGAAAGGCCCCCGTCGAGACCGACCTGACCGAGATCAAGGCCGTCACAAAGGAGGCCCGGCACGCCGTGGCCCAGCTCGACGACTGGATGGCGCCGGATCGCGTGACTTCCCCCCTCCTGTTTACGGGCACCCGGTCGGAAATCCACTACGAGCCGAAGGGCGTGGTCCTCATCATGGCGCCCTGGAACTACCCGGTCAACCTGACGCTCGGCCCGCTCGTTGGGGCGCTCGCGGCGGGCAACTGTGTCGTCCTGAAGCCGTCCGAGCACGCCCCCCACACGGCCGCGGCGCTGAAGGGCCTGATCGCGGATCTGTACGACGAGCGGGAGGTGACTGTGCTCACCGGCGGGCCCGACGTGGCGGAAGCCCTCACCGCCCAACCCTTCGACCACATCTACTTTACGGGCAGTCCCGCCATCGGCCGACGCGTCATGAAGGCCGCGGCGGAGCACCTCACCTCCGTGACCCTCGAGCTCGGCGGAAAGTCGCCCGCCCTCGTCGACACGACCGCCGATCTGGAACAGGCCGCCGGCCGGATTGCCTGGTCCAAGTTCACCAACGCCGGGCAGACCTGTATCGCTCCCGACTACGTCCTGGTGGAGGCGCACGTGCGCGATGCGCTCATCGATCGGCTTCGCAACACCGTTCATCGGTTCTATGGCGCCTCCGCGGCCGCCCAGCGGACCAGCGACGACTACGCCCGGCTCGTTCACGAGGAACACTACGAGGCCGTGGTCACCCTGCTGACCGGTGCGGTCGACGCCGGGGCGACCGTAGCACTCGGCGGCCAGTACGACGCCGAGACGAACTTCGTGGCCCCGACCGTCCTCACCGACGTGCCGCTCGACGCCGACATCATGCAGGACGAAATCTTTGGGCCCCTCCTTCCTATCATCGCGGTTCAGTCGCTCGACGATGCCCTGCAAATTATCAACGACCGCCCGCCTCCACTCTCGCTCTACGTGTTCTCCGAGCGCGAGACGACGGTCGACACGCTTCTCCGCCGAACGACGGCCGGCAGCACCTGCGTGAACGAGGGGCTTCTTCATTTCATTAACCCGAACCTCCCGTTCGGGGGAAAGGGCCAAAGCGGCATCGGGCGGGGCCACGGCCGTCGGGGCTTCCGGGAGTTCTCGAACGAACGGTCCGTCCTCCGCCGGTCGTACGGCTCGGATCTTCTCCGGCCCCTGTATCCCCCGTACGACCGCCTCACGAGCCGAGTGGCGGACTGGGTACTGCGCTTCTTCTAACGCGGCGGTCCCGGACGGTCGAACACCGACGGAACCGCGGCGCCGACACGTTCGCCCCTCTTCTGGTTTATCCCCCCTGACCTCCTGTGCCCGACGTTGGTGACGTGCTGGATGGCTACCGCCTCGATGCGGTCATTGGCCGCGGCGGCATGGGCACTGTGTACCGCGCCACGGACATGGCCCTGGAGAAAACAGTGGCGCTGAAGGTGATTGCGCCCCACCTGGCCGACGACGAGACGTTTGTGCAGCGCTTCCGCGAGGAGGCGAAAGCCCTGGCCCGATTGGACGCCGATGGGATTGTCGACGTCTTCGCGATGCGCGAGACCGAGGAGGCCCTCTTCTTCGTCATGGAGCACGTTGAGGGGTCCTCGCTCGAGACGGTCCTGCAGCGCCGGGGCGCCCTTGATCCCCCCGAGGCCTTGTCGCTCCTGCGACAGGTGCTCGCTGCCGTGGGGCAGGCGCACGCATCCGGGGTGCTGCACCGGGACCTGAAGCCGAGCAACATCCTCCTCGACGCGGACGGGCGGGCCGTGATCACCGACTTTGGGCTGGCCAAAATTCTGGCGTCCGACGCGGAGCTGACGGCCACCCACGAGCAGCTCGGCACCGTGGCGTACATGTCGCCGGAGCAGGTGGAGGGCCTCCAGAACGTGAACGAGGCGAGTGACCTGTTCTCCGTAGGCCTTATCGCCTACGAGGTGCTCACGGGCCGGCTTCCCTTCGACCGGTCGGAGAGCGACTTTGTCATTCAGCGGGCCATCGTGGAAGAGTCGTTTCCGCCCCCGTCGGCCTACGCACCCGAAGTGCCGCCGTCGGTCGAGGAGGTAGTGCTGGATCTCCTGTCAAAGAACCCGGCGGACCGGCCGCCCGACGCCCCGACGGCCCGGGCGCGGCTTCCCGCGCCCCAGCAGGACGAGGCGGCGCCCATCCTCGTCCCCGATGCGCCCTCGACGTCCAACACGGCCCTGTCGGTGCCGCAGTGGGTCGGCATCGCCGCGACCGTCGTGCTGGTCATGGTTGGAACCTATGCGGGAGTGCGGGCCGCCCTGGGCCTGTCCGTCTTTTCCCTGTCGGCCCCGACGCCCCCCGACTCATCCCGCCTCGCCGCAGAGGCCTCCGCCCCGACCCAGCGCCAACCCGCCACGTCGGACTCGGGCCAGGCCGACGTCTCCCGGACAGACGTCTCCCCTGCCGACACCACTCCGTCCGGGGAGGCCCTGGCCGGCGCCGAGCGAACCGACGACGCCGAGCAGGTTGGCGACGCACCCTCTTCCTCCGATTCACGCTCATCCACCGACCGCTCTTCCTCGCCTCCCCCAGCGACAGCGTCCGCTGACAACCCCTCGGCAGACGAGGCGGACGCCTCCTCCCGGCCCGCATCTGCCGACGAGACGCCGCCGCAAACCACGGAGTCGAGCCCGGTGGGCGGGGCCCTGGTCGTTCGCTCACGTCCCGACGGGGCGACCGTGCGCCTCGACGACGCCTCCGCGGGCCGCACGCCCGTCACGATGGGCGACCTAAACCCCGGACGGCACCGGATTGCCGTTCAGCTTGAGGATCATCGCCCGTTCGAGACGACGGTTGACGTGTTGGCAGACGATACGACCGAACTGACCCCGGTTCTCTCGCCGCGTCCGGCCGTCGTTCGCCTTCGCGTTCGTCCCGACGGGGAGGTCCGCATCAACGGCACCCGCCGTGCCGCCGACGCGGGCGGCCCCGTCGTCGACTCGCTCTCGCCGGGGACACACCGACTCACACTAATTTCTGACCTCGGGCGCTGGGAGACCCAGCTCCAGCTGGAGGCCGGCGAGCGTTACCAGCGCACGGTGGACTTCACGCAGCGCGTGGAGGCCGCTGTGACGGCCCGAACCCCTAAGGGCGCCCCGCTTCCCAACGCCGCAGTGCGGGTCGACGGCGAGTCGGTGGGGTACACGCCCCAGCGCCTCACGCGTCGCGTGGGCCAGCACACGATCCGGGTGGAGAAGGAGGGCTACGTGCCCGCCGAGCGGACCGTCCTCTTCGACCCAGGCATGGACAGTCCGATGGTCTTTGAGCTTTCTCCCCGCTCGCAGTAGATCAGTCTGTGATCCCAACCCCGCGTGCTCCGTTGGGGTCTGGAGGTGGAGCTCTTCTGCCCCGATGCCCCCCCTCTCCCGTCCCCCCATTCCTTCAGCATTCCGACTCCAAAACGGGGCTACGGGGCCGACACCGGCTCGCCG
Organism: uncultured Salinivenus sp.; assembly: GCA_964564875.1. Taxonomy (GTDB): domain Bacteria; phylum Bacteroidota; class Rhodothermia; order Rhodothermales; family Salinibacteraceae; genus Salinibacter. The sequence continues at coordinate 7,493 of CAZMDV010000055.1, read as the reverse complement.
AACTTCGTGTCGATCTCCATGCCCAGGTCCTCAATCATGTCCGTGGGCAGGACGCCCCCAATGAAGATGAAGACCGAATCCGTAGGCAGCGTGTGCGTCTCGTCCTCGGCGTCGCGGTAGACGACGGACTCTTCCCGAATTTCGGTAAAATTGGTCTCCGGAGGAAAGGTGACGTCCCCCTCGGCGATGGCCGCCTCGATGCGCTCAATGTTCTCGGGCTTGGGCCGATAAATCTCGTCCCGGCAATAGGAGAGATGAACGTCCGTGCCCGGCTGCCCGGCGAGGGAAAGGGCCGCCTCCACGGCCGAGCCCCCACCCTCGACGATCGTGATGCGGTCTCCCACTTAGCGCCCCGGCTCCGTCAGTGATTCAACGGCGGAGTCGCCATCATCGCACGACCACGAGCTTGCGGGCCCGGATGCCACTCGGGGCACGCAGCCGCACAAAGTAGGTCCCGCTGGTGAGCGTTCCTGCTGAGACCTCGGTCCGGTACCGCTCTCCGGCCTGAGCTTCCTCTGCCCGCAACGTCTGCACCCGCTGCCCCAACACGTTGAATAGGGCCACCGTCGCCTTACCGCTCTGCTTAACCGTGAACGCAAGCTGGGTGGACTGTCGCACCGGGTTCGGGCCCTCCAGGCGCAGGGTGAGCGCCCGCTCGGCCTCCACCGCCACGGTCACCGCCTCCGTCCGAGTCGTCCTCCCATCGAGGTCCACCTGCCGCAGACGAAACCGGTGCGTGCCGGGCCGGAGACCAGTCGCCGCAAACCGGTAAGACTTCGGCTCGGTCGTGGTGCCGCCCTCGGCCTTGCTGTCCACCGCGCCCACCTGATCGTACTTCTCTGCCCCCGGTCCCCGGCGGAGCACTTCGAACCGGGCATTGTTTGTCTCGCTGGCCGTGCGCCACCGCAGCCGGGCCGTCGACCCGTCGAGGCGTGCCGCAAACTCGGCGAGCTCCACCGGGAGCGGCGCCGAGTCGCTCGCCAGCACAAACTCGCTGAACGACCCGGTCTCGGCCACAATCTCGTCGTCGGACGGGTCTCCCGGCGTCCCCTGTTCGTCGACCGAGGTGCCGAGAGCGCTAAACGTCCCCCCGCCCGGCGTGGGGCGGCTATATACGGTTACCGCCGCAGGGTCGTCGATGCCTGAAAAGTCCTGGACCGGGAAGCGGACCTCCGTGGTATCCCCGAAGGTGAGGGTTCCCCCCGCGGTGATCACGACTCGGTACTGGCTCACATTGGTCTCCACGATCCCGTCGGTGCCGTCCGGCGCACTGTCGAAGCGCTGGACGTCGATGGAACCGCTGCCCCCGGAGACGGCGGGCACGATCTTGTTGCCCGTCTCCCCGAAGTCAAACGCCTGCCCGGACCCGGCCGTGTCGACCAGCGCCGTGGCCTGGGCCACCGGCTCCTCACCCTGCAGTGGGTCGACTGTGACCGTGAAGGCGCTGCTCGCCTCCGCCATCCCATCGCTCGCGGTGACGGTCACCTCGGCGGTGCCGACGGAGTTCGGCTGGAGGACGACCTGCGGGCTGTCCCCGACCGCCTCCACCACGCCGGGGGCGTCGGAGGTGGCGGAGACCGCGAGGCTGTCCCCGTCCGGATCGTCGAAGACCGTGGTGGTCAACCCGGTGAGCTGGAGGGACGGCCCCGGCGTCTGAAGCGTGTCGTCCGGCAAAGGAAGAGCGACGGTCGGCGGCGCGTTGGTCGACATCACCGTGAGGGTGACCTGCGCCGTATCGGCGGCGCTGTTGTCGTCGACCGCCTCGTATTGAAAGCTGTCGGTGCCCGTGAATCCGCTTGCGGGGATGTAGGTGAACGAGCCGTCGGCATCGAGGGTGAGGGTGCCATTCGAGACGTCCGACACGAGCGACGCGTCGAGCGGATCCCCGTCCGGATCGCTGTCATTTTCGAGCACACCCGGTGCTTCGACGGTCAGCGTGCTGTCCTCCGGCGTCGAAAACGAATCCGCCACGGCCGTCGGCGGGTCGTTGACTGCGTTGACGGTGATCTGGAACGTGCGCCCCGTCGGGCCGGCGCCGTCGTCGTCTTTCAGGTCGAACGTGAAGCTGTCATCCTGGGCCCCGTCGGCGGTGTGGTCGTACGCCACCTCGCCATCGAGGAGGTCCTGCTGGGTGAAGCTCGACGCCGGTTCGCCGCCGACCCGGAGCGTGCCCTGCGAAGGCCCGGACGTGACGGTGAAGGTCAGGGCCGGTGGGCCATCGTCCGGGTCCGACGCGCTGAGGTCATCCGTCGTGATCGGTGCACCTGCCCCCTCGTCCACCGCAAGTCCCGTATTGGTCGTAACCGTCGGCGGGTCGTTCACGGGTTCGACCGTGAGCGCCACCTCGGCCGTGTCGGCAGCCCCGGTCGAATCGGTGGCCTCGTAGGTGAAGCTGTCCGTCCCGTTGAAGTTGGTCGCAGGGTCGTACTCGAAGGCCCCGTCCTCCTCGAGCGTGAGCGAGCCGTTGGACACGTCCTCGACCAGCACGGCCGTCAGCGAATCCCCGTCGGGGTCGCTGTCGTTCCCGAGCACCCCCGGCACCGAAACCGTCAGCGTGTTGTCCTCCTGCGTCGAAAAGGAGTCGGCCATCGCCGTTGGGGGCTGGTTCTCGCCTTCTCCCGTGTTGAGCCACACCTTGCTGGGGGCCCCGTCGCTGGAGCCCCCACCATTTCCCGCCACGAAGTCGTTGTCGAGATCACCGTCGGTATCGGCGACGGAGAGCCCAAACGTTTCCCCGTTGCCCAGCGTCTGTCCGGTATTGGTGAAGGTCCCATTGTCGTTGGTCCACACGCGGTTGGGTCGTCCTCCTGCGCCGAAGGTGCTTTTTCCCTCCACCAGGTCCGGATCCCCGTCGTCATCCAGGTCGCCGACCGCGATTACCACCGTGTAGGCATTCCCGCCGAAGTTTTGCGTGTTGGTGAAAGTGCCGTCGCCGTCGTTCATCCACACCTCGTTGCCAGACGCATCCGCGCGGACGCCGTCCACGATGTCGGGGGCCCCATCCCCATCCAGGTCGGCAAAGGCCACGTCGTAGGTGTTCGTCAGACTAAACGTCTGGTCACTCTCGGTGAAGGTGCCCGTGCCGTCGTTCAGCCACAGCACGTTCCGGCTTCCTCCAATCCCCGAGTTGTTTCCGGCCAGCAGATCGGGATCGTCGTCGCCGTCTACATCCGCCAAGGCCACATCGTTGGTCGAATTATCCCCGAGAAATTGGTCGCTCTCAAACGTGCCGGAGCCATCGTTCAACCACACCGCATTGGCCTCGGAAGAGCCCTCTCGCGCCGCAACGAAGTCCAGGTCGCCATCGTCGTCGAGGTCGGCGACGGCAATTCCGCCGGTGTCGTAGGGGCCAAAGCCCTGGCCACTGTCACTGAAGGTGCCCGTCCCGTCGTTGAGCCAGACCTTGTTCGTCGCCCCACCAATCTCGCCGTCGGGCATTCCATTCGCGGCAATCAGATCCAGGTCGCCATCACCGTCCACGTCCGCCAGGGCCACGTCCTGCGTGTGGGTGGTGCCGAGGGACTGCCCGGTGTCGGTGAAGGTACCTGTGCCGTCGTTCAGCCAAACCGTGTTCGGTGCGTCAATGTCAAAATTGGAGCCGTTGCCGATTACGAGGTCCGGGTGGCCGTCCCCGTCCAGGTCGCCGGTGGCGACGGCTTCCGTGTGTCCGTCCCCGAGAGACTGGCCGCTGTCGTTAAACTCCTGGGCGGTGGCCGGCGACGTGCCGAGGGCCCCGACGAGGAGGAGAACGACCACCGTGGCACGGATTGCCGGTTCCAGAGAGACCCACAGAAACGAACGGAACTTGTGGAGGGGGAATGTAGCAGGTCGACCCATGTGGAGCAGAAGTCTTTGTCGATTCGGCAGGGGGCGGGTGGAGCGTGCTGCCCTTCCGGCCCTCAGAATGCACTTCAGAAACCTTCGCACGCAACCATCCACCCCTTCAAGTCGGACTCCATTCGCCTCACCCTTTGATGTTATTCATACACAGACAACAAAATTGCCTGAAGAGGCCGCTCAACGTAGGGGTCTCTTTCTTTCCGCTCGGCTTTTCCTCAGTGACGCTCCGACGTGCGTTTCACGTGTGTCTCGACAGCGTCTCAACGCGCGTCTCAGTGAGACACAGACCAAGCCTACAGGCACCGCGTGCAATGGTATCCGCGATGGCCTCCCATAAAGACTGAACTTCTTGGACGTCGGCCCAATCGGACCGCGACAGGGCTATCGCACCACCGCGAGGCGACGGGTTCGAGTGACCTCTCCGGCCCGAAGGCGAAGCAGATAGGTACCGCTCGGCACCGCCTGCCCGCTGGCGCGAGGGGTCCAGGGGTACGCGTGCGTGCCCGCTGCAACCTGCTGGTCGTCAATGAGCGTGGCGACGCGCCGGCCCAAAAGATCGTACAACGTGAGCGTGACCCGCGTGGGCTCCGGGACCTCGTACCGCACGGTCGCCTGGGACTGCACAGGGTGCGGCACGGGAGGCAGCAGCCGTGCGCGCTGGGGAGCGGAGCCGTCGCTGCCAAGGGCCTCCTGTACAGACGCAGACGAGCCGACAAGAATCCGAAGCCGACGCGTCGTTTCGTTCCCCGACGCGGGAAACTGGTACCGCCGGGTCTCCCGAAGATTACGCGTCAGGTCCAGCGCCGGATCGACGAGCCACACGGCCTTCTCTTCGGGCACCGACCGGAGTCCCCTCGCCTGGAGGGTAACCATCCCCGAGACGTTGGTTTGCACCTCGGTCGTCCACGTCAGGAGAGACTCCCCCGTCCCTCGGACGTCGCGCCAGAGCTTTCCGTCCTGGTCAGGGGGCCGAAAGGCGAGCGACACGTACTCGCCGATCGGCGGCGGCTCGCGACCGTCCATCGGATCGATCCCCTCGTTCGCGCCGGGCGCAACCCCGAAAGTATTGAACGTATCTCGGGCCCGATCAACCTGGGCCGACACATCCACCTGCCACGTCGCCGGTGCGGAGGCGGTCGACGGAGAAGACGTCTCCGTTTCCGGGGGGGCAGGATCCACCACAAGGGTGCCCGTCTGCCCGCCGGAGAGACGGACGAGGTATCCCCGGTACGGTTCGAGCACGTCGCCGTCCGTTTTGGGGACGAATGTGCCGTTGTAGGCGAACACGTCCTGGAGCGTACCGGCAGTGTTTTCGACGCGCAGCTGGGACCGCGGCACGTTGAAGGCAAACGGATTGCCGATCAAATTCCAGCCCTCCCGCAAGGGGATCTCGTACGGCTGATCGGTGCGCACGGATGCGCCCTGTACCGGGCCCAGGGTCGCCTCCGACCGACTAATCAGCCAGATGCCCCGGCCGGTCTCCAAGGAGGCATCGGTGTCGTTCTGCTCCGCGTAGAAATCGTCCGACGAGGCAGTGCTGCCATCACCAATGCTGAAAAGTCGCCATTCGGTGGAGTCGTAGGGCGTCAGGGGTTCGAACAGGTTCGAAAGTTGCGGGTCATCCAGTTTGGTGGGAAACGACACCATCCGGTACGCCGACTGGGCCGTTCCACCTGGCTGCGTGAAGGAAAGGGTTTCGGTCTCCACCCGGATGGACGCGATCCCGTCCGCCGGGGTGCGGACCTCGTTACCCTGGTTGTTGCGCGTCGTGACGACGAATTCGACCCCCTTGGCCGTCACTGCCGTGGCCGGAATGGATGCCGTAAACTCAGTCCTCTCTTGATTCGTGGGCGTGGCCGTTGAGGAATCCTCTTGGCCTGGAGCCTCTCCGCCCTGTCGGTACCGGAGCTGGACGGACTCGTCGGGCGGCACGTTGGTCCCCTGCACCGTCACTTCGACGGCGCTACCCGCTTCGACCGGTGGGGAGACCGGGACTGCGGGATCGGTGATTTGGAGTGCTGTAGGGGAGGGCGTAGCGGAGGCTTGATTCGAGAAGTCCGACTCGTTCGCCTCAGAGTCCCCGCACGGCACAGGGCCATCGCCCGTCTCAGCAATCTCGGCCGTGACCCGGTAGAAGTAGGGAGTGCCGTTTGTGACGTCGGTGTCCGTGTAGGCGAAGGGGCCTCCATCCGAAGCCTCAAGTTCGGCGATCCGCTTCTCCGTGTGGTTCTCCGGAGTGTCGTCCGGGATCGAGTTGGTGTCCCGGTAGACACGGTGGCACAGGAGTGAGTCCTCTTCCTCTACCGTCGGGCCCTCCCACGTCAGGGACACCTCCTCATCTGCACCCGTGGCCGTCAGGTTCTGTGGCACCTGGGCCCATGCCCCCACGGGCGCAAGCAGACTAAGGACGATAAGCAAACGACCGGTCATGGGACGTTCGGAATGATGCTGATCTACGCGACGGTGCAGGGCCGACTACTCGGGAGACGGCGGGGGAGGAAGTGGATTGGGCCCGTCGTCCGAATTCCCCCCTCCGAGCAACAGCACGGCGGCCGTTCCAAGTGCCGCGGCGGTCACCCCAAGGGTCCACCGAAGCCAATTCCGGTCCTCCTCCTCTGCCTCCGCCTGTCGGGACGTCTTCGCCTTCCGGACAAGCGCGACGAAGTCCGGACGGTCCTGGGTCGAATTGGGCGTATAGTTGGGCTGGAGGTCGAGCAGGCTCTCGACGGCCCGCCGCGCCGCGGCCTGGTCGTTTTGCCCCAAGTAGACGAAGCTAAGGAGGCGGTACATTCGCGCCCGCGTGGAGTCCTGAAGGGAGGTTTTTTGGGCACAGGGCCGAAGCAGGGTGACGGCCGTCTCGAAGTCGGCGGCGTAGTAGGCGTCTTGCGCCTGCCCGTAACTCGTGTCGCAGGATGCGGGCGTCTGCGCCCGAGCGACGGATGCGCTGCCAGCAACCACAGTGATCATGAGCAACCATCGGGCGGGGGCAAGCGGGCTCGAGCACATGATCTCTTCGGGGAGGATAAGAGGGATTCAGGGACGCGGGCTCACCTCTTACAGCACACCGACGACGCAGTTTGGAGACCGCCTCCCGGTGCTCGACCGGGCTGTGCAGCCCGCTCCCGAAAAGCCCGTATCCCGATGCCCGTCAGGAATGGACCTCACCCACGAGACGACTGATCGACGAGGGGCCTCTCCCACCCCAGCCCCGTCTAATTGTCTTGCGGGCTGGATGGGAAGTCCACTTCGAGATAGACCGTACCGTTCTGCTCCACCGCCACGTGCTTGCCTCGAGGGTCGAAGTCGAGAAGCGGGTGCCCGGGTTCGGAGGGATCGCGAAACTCAATCTCTCCTTCTGTGCCGTCCTCCCCGTCACCAACGTCTATCTCACCACGTACCGTATCCGCGACGACCACGTCGTAGGTGCCGGGGTCCAGATTTTCGGCCTCGACGTTAAACTCCACCTCGTCAGGCTCCTTCTCGAATTCTGCTTCGCCGTACGCATCAGCGTCAGGACCCGTGTTGTTCAAGGTCTGCTCAATCTCGAGTTCTTCATCTTCGTCACCGTCGCCATCGTCGTCTCCATCATCATCTCCGTCATCGTCGTCCCCGTCGTCATCACCGTCGTCGTCATCGTCATCGCCGTCATCGTC
>CAZMDV010000054.1:0-12258 GCA_964564875.1 uncultured Salinivenus sp. | reverse complement strand
TTCGTAAATGGCGTCTCCCCGTTCTCGACGCGCAGCGTGGTGTCCTTGCAGATGAAGCGGAGCGAGTCGTTGCGCATGAGCGTGCCGGGGAGCAGGCCCGCTTCGCAGAGGATCTGAAAGCCGTTGCAGATGCCGAACACGAGTCCGCCCTCCTCGGCAAACCGCATCACGTCCTGCATGATGGGCGAAAACCGAGCGATGGCGCCGGAGCGCAGGTAGTCGCCATACGAGAAGCCCCCCGGTACGATCACCAGGTCCACGTCGCCAAGTTCGTCCTCCTCGTGCCAGATAAAGCGCGCCTCCTGGTCGAAGACGTGCGCAGCGGCGTGGTACGCGTCATGGTCGCAGTTCGACCCCGGGAACACGATGATGCCAAAACGAACGGGCATAGAGAATCAGGAGGGTGGAAGACAGGTCGGCGAATGCGTTCCGTATTCCGCGTTCCGTATTCCGTGCAGTCTTGATTACGCAATACCGGTGTGTGCAAAAGGGAACCGTGCGAGAGGGGCTCAGTCGCCGATGGGAAGAACAGCCATCCTACGCATTCACATAATCGAGCCAGGCGCTGCCCTCCACGTAATTCTCCACGACGTCGGTTAGTTCGTGGTTGCGATAGGCAGTAACACGACTCTCTACGTCCTTGCGGAAGACCTGGAGACAGTTGGAGATCAGATCACTCCGGAAGCCCCGGTCCCCCAGCTCAATCGTTAGTTCCATCGAGATGACGCGGCCCAAAATGCGGCCGAGCCCCACGAGTTTCCGCTGTGGAGTCGAGAGGTCCACCTCGAAGTCAAGCGTGTCCTGGAAGTAGTCGGCGGCCCGCGCAGTCGGTTCGTAGTCTGAGAGGAAGGCATGCAGGTTTTTCTCCTTCAGATCCCGCATGGACTTGAGCACCGACTCCGAGATCTGCTGGTAGAGCACGTCGTTCGAGCCCTCAAAAATCTGGAACGGACGGCTGTCGACCACCGAGCGGCCCGCCACGTGGTCGAGTCGGTATCCGGTCCCGCCGGTGAGTTGCAACAGCGACTGCGAAGCGTTCTGCATCAGATCAGTTACGACCGTCTTGATGGCATTGGCCGAAAGGGCCTCCCCGGCGAGATTGTTGTCGGTGTGGGCGTGCTCGCTGGTGTGCAGGCACATGGCCGAGCAGGCCGTGTAGGCCGCCTGCAGGTTCGCGAGGCGACGGCGGACCTGATCGTACTCAATCAGCGGCTTGCCCCCCACAAACCGCTCTCGGCAGTGCTCCAACCCTTCGTCGAGGATGCGCTGGAGGAAGCCCATGCCCATGCCCGGGAACTCGATCCGACTCCGGTGCAGGATGTCGAGCATCATCTTGATGCCCGTGCTCTCTGGCTGAAGGCGGTGCGCCTCGGGCACCTGAATATCGACGCGGTTGCGCCCGTACGGGATCATGTAGAGGCCGAGGCTCTGGTAGAACTCCTCCACCTCGATCATCTGCTCGGCCTGGTTCATGTCGGCGACGAAAAAGTCGATGTCCCGACCCAGGTCCCCGTTCGTGCCCTGCCGCCGAGCGGCCACGAGCCAGAAGTCGGCCCAGCCCGTGAGCCCCGCCCAGTGCTTGGTGCCTTCGAGGTGGTACGTGCCATCGTCCTCCTGCGTGTAGGAGGTTTCCATGTTGAGGGCATCGGTCCCGTGGTCGGGCTCCGTAATCATGAGCCCGCCCAGGTTCTTCTCCTCAATGAAGCGTTCAAAGATGGGGCCCTTAATGGCCTCGTTCCCGTATTTTGTGAGGGGTTGTAGGAAGAGGGCTCCATTGATCCCGAGCGTGAGCGAGAGCGCAAGGGACTCGTACGAGGCCGCCGCGAGGATGGCCTGGCACTCGTGGACGTGCCCGCCACGCCCTCCGTACTCCTCGGGGATAAAAACCGAAAGGGGCGTGACCGACTGAATCTCCCGCATCATGAACGGGGGAAGACCCCGCTGTGTGCTGACCTCGTCAAAGTCGCCCCGCATCGAAAAGACCTTACGCAGCTTTTCGCTGAAGGTATCCCGGAACGTCTCAAGCTCAACGGAGGTCCCGATGTCCTCTGATAGGTATGAGGCTATACTCATTGAACTAAAATGGCTCGACGATACAGCGAGCCCGGTGAAGGGCGTTCTGAAGAGTAGGGCATCTGTGTAGGTGTTTCACTGAATGGGTACAGTACACAAAAGATCGATTGTAGAGAAGGAATCTGCAAACGAAGCTGCAACAAATCCGGAATCTTGCGCCTGCGCCTCTCGCGAAGGGCCGATCCCGGGGAGGTCATATACACCGAGATCGCCGTTCGAGGGAGTAGGCAACTCCGGCGGGGGGCACAGAAAGCCCGCGCGGCAAAGAAAAAGGAGGAACGCCGGGAGCGCCCGGCCCTCCTCCTTCAAGCCACAACGCAACGTGGAAGGCGCTGAAAAATCCGAATTAAAACGGGAGGTCGTCGTCGGGTTCAAACGTCTCCTCCTCGTCCGAGGATTCCGACTGTGAGCCGGAGGGACCAGCGGGCTGCTCCTTGGGCTCAGGGCGCTGATCGAAGTCCTCGTCCTGGTAGCCTCGGTCCTGGTTGAAGCCATCACCCTCCGGCGGACCCTGCCGGTTGCTGTCGAGGAACATCATCTCCTGGGCCTTCACCTCCGTCGAGTAGCGGGTGTTATCGTCCCGGTCTTCCCAAGAGCGGGTTTGGAGCTTGCCCTCGAAGTACACCTGGGATCCCTTCTGCAGATACTCGTTGCAGATTTCACCGAGTCGGCCCCACGCCACAACGTCGTGCCATTCGGTATTCTGCACTTCATTGCCGTCGTTGTCCGTATAGGTCTCGTTGGTTGCGAGCGACATGTTGCAGACGGCCGTTCCGCTGCCGGTGTACCGAAGTTCAGGATCGTCGCCGAGATTGCCGATGAGAATAACCTTGTTGACGCCACGTGCCATGATAGTCACCTAGCCGTGTTGTTCAAAGATCAGTGAGAAGCCAAGCCCCCTTCGTTCGCCTCCGTATACGACGAGTCGCCGAGAATGTCCCGAGGATCGTCTGTGTAGAAGCGGAAAGGAAGAGAGCGCAAAACGTGTTCGTTTTCTAGACACACGAAAGGGGGAAAACATAACGTGACGTCCAAAGAGGGCAAACGCTACGGCAACCCTTGGGGGACGCAGGGGCGGCGTACGGCCATCTTATCGTAGGCTGGTTCCCCCCGCAGTCTCAGTTGGTCCCCTTGGGGCCAAACGCTCCTCAGATTTGGTGGGACGAGTGTGGGCGAAGAGACGACCTCTCTACTGTCGGGGCCGCCAGGGGGGGTCACTCTGGGGGCACGTCACTGCAAGCATCACCCCGACCGGAAGAGGGAGGGGGTCCAGGCTGCACGAACGCCGCGTCGCCTCGCGTCGTTCGGGGCGCCTAGGCGCCGCCATGCTTCGCCTGAAAGGGGCTCTGCCCCAGAAAAGGCACCACTGCACAAGAGGGGGGGCTCGCTCCGTTCTCCGGGTGTGCCCGAAAACGAAGGAAAAAGGGAGGGGGGTAACGGTTCGTCGACCGTCATTCTTGGGGGCGACGCTCATCCGGTGTCGCAGAAAGGAGGCGCGTGTCCATCGGCACAGCGGCGCGTTTTACAGAAATCCCGTGCTGACTCCTCGTGGTTTTCGGAGAGAGGATTTAGAGAATCGCAGTTACCGGAGCAGCAGATTCCAGTCAAGAAGATGTACGCTCGCATGGTTCCACCGGGAGACAGCTCCGGGCCGTGTCCCCAAAGTCTCCTCTCACAGAAAAATGCCGGGCAGGTACGCTCACCCAAAGACGCACCTGCCCGGCAAGAATGGAGGCCTCCTGGGGACTCAAAGAAGTCCCGGGCAACGAGATCGCGAACGCGACCCACGCTGCACCAAACGCTTTACGCAATGCGCGTGCCAATCGGGCTTACCCCCGACTACTACGCGGTAGCGTTTGGACGCGGGGAACGGAAGCGTGCTCTTCGTCACACAGTTGTTCGCCCCATTGGACAGGCCGGCGGAGAAGACTACCGGCGAGACGAGGGCTCCAGACGGGCTTCCTCGGCGAGATCTTCGAGGAAATCGAGCGTCAGCGCGTTGAAGACATCCGGGTGCTCGATCATCGGGGCGTGGCCGCACTTGTCGATGAACTCGAGCCGGGCGTTCGGCATGCGGTCCCGGAACTCCTCGGCCACCTCGGGCGGCGTGACGATGTCGTTGCGGCCCCACACCAAAAGCGAGGGCATATCCAATTGCGAGAGCTGTTCCGTGACGGTCTCCTCGTCGGCCGAGCGGGCAAATTTGAGCAGCCGGAAGGCCCGAGGCCGATCATTCACGATCTCCAACATCTCGTCGACGAGCTCCTCGGTCGCGTGGGCTGGGTCGTAGAAGGTCATCTCGGTCCGCTCCTTAATAAACTCGCGGTCCTGCCGGCGGAAGAACGACGAGCCCATCGTGGTTTCGTAGATGCCGGAGGATCCGGAAAGGACCATGGCATGCACCTTTTCCGGGTGATTCAGCGCGTAGAGCAGCGCCACGTGGCCGCCTAGGGAGTTGCCCACGAAGACCGCTGAGTCGAGCTCAAGGGTCTCTATGAACTCGTGCACGTATTCCGTGAGGCGGGGCACTCCCGTTTCCGAGAGCGGAAAGTCGTAGACTGGCAGAATGGGGGCCAGCACGCGGTAGCCGCTCTCCGATAGGGCCTCAACGGTATCTACCCAGTTGCTCAGATCTCCCAGCATGCCGTGCAAAAGAACGACGGGCGGGATCGGAGGATCGGTAGGGCCCTCCTCGTTGTACTGAAAAGATCCCGTCTCGTGGATGGGGAATGGCGTTTCGTGCATACGGGGGCTTGTCGTGAGTGAGGCCGGGACGGTTCGGGGTTGGCTTCCGGATGGTCTGCAGAATCACTCGTCCGAGAGAGCCCTTCGCCCCTCGGAGGAGCAGAGCGGTACGGACGAACTGCGAGGATCCGCCACGAAGACCGATGCGGAGAGCATGGCCGGTCGGGTAGGGAACAGTACGGTCGTCCGATGGGCATACACAAAGGTCGTGTAGATTTTCAAATGTATGTTGCAAGAAACGTACGAGGTCGATAATATTCAAAGCCTCGCAAGCAAAAGGGTTTACTCCTGGTCCAAGCGCGGGCCTGCTCGAGGGGAGACAACGAAGAATCCCGGATGAGGAATCTGAGGACCGGTGCGCGGAGACACCACCGCTTCTTTCTCCGCAGAGGCCCGCCGTAGAGAAACCGGAATCTATGCGTCCGGTACGAGACTGGACCTCCACTCCACATTCTTCTCGCCCAGCACGCCTGTTGTTCATGAAAAAGAAGTCACAGAGACGCGCGACTCGAATCGGGGTGTGCAGTGCACTGGCAGGAGGTGCCGTCGGGTTTGCCTTGGGCATGCTGTTCGCTCCGAAGCGAGGCCCCGATGCACGCCGCCGCGTAGCCTATCAGCTCGAGCAGCTCACGACCCAGGCGGAGGGGTTTCTTCGTCGTTTCGTCCAGTCTGGCGTCGAAAACGAGGGACGTCGCAACAGCGACGCGGTCGTTGAGAATGCCGAGGCTCGGGCCGATCATATCCGCGACGACATCGATGCCCTGATGGAAAAACTCCGACAGGCCTCCCAGGACGCCGACGACATGGACTGACCGCCACATTTCGCTAGGGGCGACGCTGTCCAGCCCCCTCTTTCCTCCCCTTCGCCATCGATTGACCGACTCGCTCCTACATGCCAGATCTTACCGTCCTTCTCTCCCCCGCCGACCGAAAGCAGCCCGGGGGGAATCCCTTCGCCCCTGACATGTTCGACTACCGAACGTCGGGCACCTTCAATTACTTCGACGATCTCAATCCCGACCGGCGGGAACTCATCGACACTCTGCAGGACGTGATCGTGGAAGAGGACGACGACACGCTTGCGGACGTGTTCGGGCTCGAGGGGTACGAGTTGGAGGAGGCCGTTCGCGTCAATGAGGAAATCTACGACGCCCCCCTGATGTCGGCCCTCGACCGGTTTAGTCCCGGTGTGATGTACGCCGCGATGGATTTTGCCAACCTGCCGACGGGGGCGCAGCGACGCCTCCTCGAAAACGGGGTGATCCTCTCTGGGTTGTTCGGGCTGCTGCGGCCCGACGACCTGATCCCCAACTACCAGCTGGGCATGGACGCTACACTTCCGGAGATCGGGCCGGTGACTGACCATTGGCGCCCCATAATCAGCCCGATTCTCAACGAGAGCCTCGAAGACCGATGGGTGTGGGACATGCTCCCCGAGGTGCACCGCGGTGCGTGGACCGATGAGCACACGTACAAGGCGCGGGTCGAGGTCCGCTTCGAGCGGGTTGAGGAGGGGGAGCGCGTGCCGATTACGGGGGAGGACCTGGACGTGCAGCGCGGCGAGTTCGTCAACTTCATTGTGCAGGAGACGGCCGAGGAGATGGAGGATCTCCGCGAGTGGGCGGAGGAAGAATCGGACGAGCTGTCGTTCGATGAAGAAGCCTCCACCTACGACGAGGACACGAAAACCTGGACGGTCGTTATGGTACAGGAGTAGGCGTGTGGTAGTGTTCGAGTGTTGAGGGTTAGGGGACGGGTATCGGAGCAAGAGGAGGAGGGGCGCGGTTCTACGGGTCCGTCGTTAGGGCCGCACGGTTCTGGAGGGGCATTCGGTGTACGGGGAGTTGCGACGGCGGCAGTTTGGCATTTGTCATCGAGCAGGGAGTTGGTGTCATGAATTCTCCGGTCGTCCTCGGCATTGCCGGCGGGTCTGGATCCGGGAAGACGACGGTCCTGAACAACATCGTCCGCGAGTTTGGGTCCGACCCGATCGCCATCCTCGATCACGACGCCTACTACCGGGATCTCTCTCACCTCTCCCCGGAAGAACGGGCGCGCTTCAACTTCGACCACCCCGACGCGCTGGAGACACAGCTCATGTGCGAGCACCTCGACCGCCTGGTCGAGGGGGAGGCGATCGAGAAACCAGTGTACGACTTCACGACGCACACCCGCCGCGAGGAAACAGAAACGGTAGAGCCCCGCCCCGTCATCATCATCGAGGGCATTCTGGTGCTGGCCGAGGCGTCGCTGGAGGAGCGAATGGACATCAAGATCTACGTCGACGCGGCCGACGACATTCGCCTCATGCGCCGCATCCGGCGGGACATGCAGGAGCGGGGCCGGTCGATTGAGGGCATTCTGCGCCAGTACGAGCGGACCGTGCGTCCCATGCACCTCGAGTTCGTAGAGCCGTCGAAGCGGGAGGCCGACATCATCATTCCTCGGGGTGGGCACAATCAAGTTGCCATCCAAATGGTGATGTCCCGGATCCAGGAGCTGCTCCGGTCGGTGGAGCTGGGAGCCCCGCAGTCCTAACCATTCATCGTCGTCAGGAGCCGGGCCCCGCGCAGGACGAGATGGGGCGCAAGGTGCACCTCGTCGTTCAGGGCGTCGGCGAGAAGGGCACTCCATCCGCCCGTGAGGACCAGTCGGGGAGAGTCGGGGAGGGACTGGGCGAGACGGGCGCGCATGCCGCGGACGCTCTCAATGAGGCCCCCAATGATGCCGCTCTGGAGGGCCGTCTGGGTCGATCGGCCCACGGATGTCTCTGGGAGCGTCAACGGAACCTCCGGCAGTTGCGCGGTGCCCGTCCGAAGTGCCGCTCGCACGAGGGCTGGCCCCGCCCCAATGGCGCCACCCTGATAAATGCCGTCCCGGTGGATCACTTCGTAGTTTACCGCCGTCCCGGCGTCCACGACGAGGACGCTTCGGGGGACGTCGCGTCCATGGTGCACCCATCCGGCCGCGGCCGCGGCTAGGCGATCGTTGCCGAGGGTGTCCGGGGTATCGTAGGCCAGATCGAAAGGGAGCGTCATGTCTGGCTGGACGGGCGTGACCGGGGCGCTCGTAAGCGCTCGCAGTGCTTTCATTACCGCCTCCGCACGGGCGGGCACTACGGACACGAGGCCGACCCGGTCGATCGTCGCGTCGTCGAGGCGGGAGGCGAACGCATCCCGCCAATGGACCCACTCCCGATCCGTCGTCTCTGCGTCCGGGAAAGCAATGGCGTCTGCGCGGACGAGGGTCTCTTCCTCGAATAGACCCAGGTTTACGGCGCTGTTGCCGACATCGAGGGCGAAGAGCATTGTCGCGTGTGGACGTATTTGCGTGGGGGCGTCTGAGCGTCCGCTTCGGCGGAAATCATACGTGCTTCGAAATGTCAGATGCGCACGTCCCCACGCACTCGGACGCCCATGCGCCAATACTCAGGATTGGGTCGTCACGCTGCCCGCGTGGACCGTCTTCTTTCCGTCCGCCGTGCGGAGGCGCAGTGCCCCGGTGTCCGTAATGCCTGTCACTGTGCCGGAGAGGGTCTGGTCTGAGTCGGGGACGCGCAGGGTCGTCTGTTCGTGGAGGGACGTGAGGCGCTCCTGGAACGCGGTGCGGACGGCTTCTTCCGAGGGCTGCTGGGACTGAACGGCGTCGTACCGGTGTTCGAGGGTTTTCAGGAGGCGTTCCAGAAGCACGGGCCGGGGCACAGGGCGGCCTGTCGCGAGGCGGAGCGACGTGGCCGTGTCGGCGAGGGCGTCGGGAAAGTCGGTCTGGTTGACGTTGAGCCCAACGCCGAGGACGACAGTCGTGCCGGCGTCGGGGAGGGACAGAGACGACTCCAGAAGAATGCCGCAGGTCTTTCGGTTCTCCAGGAGCACGTCGTTGGGCCACTCAATGGCGGCCCGGTGGGGAGCCACGAAGGCGTCGATCGTCTCGGCGACGGCCACTCCGGCGGCCACGGTGATCAAGCTGAGCCGATCCGGGTCTAGGGTCGGCCGAAGGACGACGGAGAAGAGGAGGTTCCGCCCCTTGTCGGCGGTCCAGGGGCGTCCGTGCCGCCCGCGCCCCGTCGTCTGATACTCGGCCAGCACCACGGCCCCCTCGGGCGCTCCCTCTTTGGCCCAGTCCGCGGCCCGCTCGTTCGTCGAGTCCACCTCCTCGAACCCCCGCATCGCGTGCCCGAAGCGGTCGGTCGACAGGCAGTCCTGAACGTCGTCGACGAGAGGGAGGGACATGGCAGCTTACGGAGTGAGTTGGAAGCTGAGTCGACGCTGGGTTTCGTGCTGCGTACGTCGCGTTCGTTCGTCGGCCTTCTGTACCCCGGGGCTGCATCGTCAGAGCGTGTTTCTGCGTCGGATCGTGGGGCTAACGCGTGATGCGCGAGGAGTGATGCGTAAGGCCTGCTGAGTCACGCATCACGAATCATGTATCGTGAGCACTGTGAGAACGGGCAGGATCAGATCGGGCACCGCCTCCTACGCTCCAGTATTCTGCTTCGGTGTCTCGTACGCGTAATAGGCCGATACGGTACGGAACTGTCGAGGGGCACGGAAGGGGACGCCGACGGCGGCGCGGAAGCGCGTCAGGCGGGGCACCCGGACGGCATCGGAAGGCCCTGAGGCGTCCCGATCACTGTCGGGAGCAGGACGGAGGCGAATCGTGATCTGGCTGTTCTCGCGAAAGAGCAAGATCCGACTGGCCCGGACAGTGGTGAGCCCGACCAGTTCGTGTGACGAGCGCGCAATGGTCAGGCGGGCGTACCGAATGCCTTGGTCTTCCCCCCGCTCGTCCGAGCGCGCTTTTGCCTCGACCACGAACACCGAGGTTCCGTCCAGGAGCGAGTCGCGGCGGAGCGCGTACTGGTAGGCCTCTTGTGTGCGTGGGGCGAGGTACGCCGGCTGATCGGGCAGGGCCTGGGCGGCCAGGTTGGGAGGCCGTGCCGTGTGCCGCTGGGCGGGCGTGATGCCCGAAAACATGCCCCCCTGTCGGAAGGCGCCCGCCGAGTCGGCCCGCCGGATGGTGCCCACCTCCGACCCAGAGGGGTACCGAAGCGTGAGCGTGCGGTAGGCGGTCGTGGCACCGGTCGTATCCAGCTGCTCGGTGCGCTCGTGCCGGGTAAATGCGTAGTCGTCGAGGCGGGCGAACGCCGAATCAAACGCGGCCCGATTCATACGGCCGAGCACGGCGAGTACCGAGTCGCGCGGCGCCTCCGTCGTCGCAATCGTGTCGATCGTCCCGAACGGCGAGTACATGCCGCCGAAGGGGGCCTGGTTGGAGCAACCTGCGCCGCCCACGACGACGCCTGTGAGCAGTAGCCCGCCCACGACCATTTGTAAAAAACGGGCGCGTTCGGAGGGGGAGGGCTGCATCACTCGTCGTCGGTTCGTATGTTGGGACGCGATTCGATACCGCTAGCACGGAACCGCACAAAAGTTTCGGATCGCACAGCGGGCTTCGCGAAGTCTTCGGTATTCTGTTCGCCCAACCGGTGTCTCCCAAATGGAGCCTCCGACCCACGACTCCCCGTACGACGACGTCCTTGAGACGGCCGTAGGGGCGGCCCGCCAGGCCGCCGCCGTCATTCGCGATCAGGCCGGGCCGCTCAGGGACGTGCGGGCCAAGATGCGAAACGACTTCGTGACCGAAACCGACGAGAAGGCCCAGGCGGCCGCCGTCGAGGCGCTCCGCCAGTCCTGTCCGGACGACGCCATCCTCGCGGAGGAGGGCGAGGGGCCCGCGTCCATCCCGACGGTCGTCGACGGGCGCCGCTGGATCGTGGATCCGCTCGACGGCACCACCAACTTCATGCAGCAGGTGCCGCCCTACGCCGTGAGCATCGCCCTGCAGGACGACGACGCTATCGTTGCGGGCGTGGTGCTCGACGTCTCGCACGATGAGCTCTTTACTGCCGTGGCGGGGCATGGGCTTCAGGTCAACAGGCGCCCTGCGGATGTCAGCCAGACGGAGGCGTTCGAGGACGCGTTCCTCGCGACCGGCTTTCCCTACCGCCGCTTCGAGCACACGGAGGTGTACCTGGACGTGCTGTCCGACATTCTCCCGGACACGCGGGGCGTACGCCGACACGGGTCGGCCTCCGTCGACTTGGCCCGGCTGGCCTGCGGTCGGTTCGACGGTTTCTTCGAGACTGGCCTTCGTCCCTGGGACGTGGCCGCGGGCATTCTTCTCGTGCGCGAGGGCGGAGGGCAGGTGACGGACTACCGCAACACTGCCGGCCTGACGCCCCTGTTCGACCGCCAGGTGTGCGCCACCAATGGTCGGGTGCACGAACCGCTGCTGGACCACCTCGCCCCCATGGACGACGTGCGGCTATGAGAACGCGAAGCGTGAGGCACGTCATGCCTCACGTTTCACGAATCACGCATCACAAATCGCCTTCGGCCCGCGTTGGGGTCCTTAGACCTCTGAACCCGCTCGCTACGTTTCTTCGAATTGACATCGCTGCACTGACATGGACGGTTACGATCTGCTCGACGGAAAGACTGGCATCATCTTTGGGGCCCTAAATGAAGACAGCATCGCCTGGTCGATCGCCAAGGCCTGTCACCGAGAGGGAGCGAACTTTGTCCTGTCCAACGCCCCAGTGGCCCGTCGCCTCGGCTCGCTCGACGAACTGGCCGAGGCGACGGACAATGCCATCATCTGGGCGGACGCCACCGACGACGAGGAGCTGGCGGAGCTCTTTGCGGAGGTGAAGGACAAGCACGGAAAAATTGACTTCATCGTCCACTCCATCGGTATGGGGGTCAACGTGCGCAAGGACGTGCCGTACGAGGATCTCAACTACAACTGGTACGAGCAGACGCTCGATGTGTCGGCCGTGAGCCTGCACCGGATCGTCAACCATGCCCTCGACACCGAGACGATCGACGACGGGGGCTCCATCCTGGCCATGACTTACATCGGCGCCCAGCGCATCTTCTCGAAGTACTCCGAGATGGGCGACGCGAAAGCGCTCCTGGAAAGCATCGTGCGCTCCTTTGGCTACCGCCTGGGCGAGCGAAACATTCGAATCAATGCCATCTCGCAGAGCCCCACAAAGACCACTGCGGGAGCCGGGATTGAGGGCTTCGACGCCATGTACGAGTTTGCCGAACGAGTGGCCCCCCTCGGCAATGCCTCCGCCGACGATTGTGCCGATTACGCCGTCACGCTGCTGAGCGACCTCACGCGCATGGTCACCATGCAAACGCTTTACCACGACGGCGGCTTCTCCAGCATGGGCATCTCCGACGAAATCGTGAAGGCAATGGAAGATTCGTTCGCGGACGAGGATGAGAGTTGAAGGTGGGAAAGTTGAAGGTGGAAGATTGGAAGATGGAAAATTGGAAAGTTAGCTTGATGGCCCGACTGTCGGGTCAGCAAAACGGTGGCCACTCTTGCGTAGAACGCAGCAGCGATCAATTTCAGGCCCACTTTCGTCGCGAC